>JAUPWK010000089.1 GCA_030916555.1 Patescibacteria group bacterium
GTATACCGATGCGGATCGTGTGACTTTTGAAACGCAGCATCAAGAGGGTGTGCAGACGGTGCAGATTGGTGAGGCTACACTCAAGATTGCTGAAGTGGGAGGGAAGTATGCGACCACGCTTCCAAGCGGTGACTTGATTCCGGTGCGTAGCCCCGTTGGAGATGTAAAGCTGACGGGGGAGGGAAAATATTCATTCTCGGAAGAATCATTTTTTGACCCTGACCCTACACCGGTCACGGCCTTTACGGATTTGTCTGACACGAACGTGGAATACGTGCTCGCGCAGCTGGCGCCCGTGACCTATGACAATGGTTGGCGGATTGCGAGCGGTACCTATGCAACTGAAGATTTGGCCGTAGAGAACGGCGCATATAAATTTGCGCTCTCAGCTCCTGGTATCCATGATGATTTGGGAAGGGTTGAAATTCATGCCGTCACGGTTACATTTACGAAAGCTCCCATGACCGGACATGATTTCTTGCTTGCGCTTAAGCACATGGTTAAGTTATTGCTACCGTAATATGTTGAAACTCTGGTATACCGGATTCGTGGTAGCGGCTGTCACCTTTATTATTTTGGCATATATTGAATGGCAAATTCCTGGTTTTGTGAGTCAGGTATTTCCACTCACGTACGTGCTCGCCGTCGCGGTGGTGTGTGGGCTTATGAGCCTGCTTGGTTCTCCGATTGTACGATCCGTTGGGAAGCTTCATGAGGTGCTTGCGATTGGCGTGGGGCTCGTTGGTGCAATTGCATTGTTTCATGCGGGGGAGAGTTTTGGGGCGTATCGGTTAGTACTTGCGCTTGTGATGCTGGTGTTGCCGCTTAGCTTACTGAAAGCAGTTCAGGATGTTAAATAATTACCATATGAATGATTGTCTCTTTTGTAAAATTGTTGCCGGTATTATCCCAAGCCATAAAATCTTTGAAAATGATCGCGTGTTCGCATTCCTTGATATTGGTCCGGTAAGTCCAGGACATACACTTGTGATCACAAAAGCGCACGCGGAAAATCTGGCCGCGAATACGGTTGAGGATGCTTGTGCGCTCATGGTGGCTATTCACGATCTTGCGCTAAAGATTACGCAAGCAGTTGGAGCGCAGGGCTATAACCTGGGCATGAACCACGGTGTGGCTGCGGGGCAGGATGTACTCCACACGCATTTACACATCATGCCGCGTCAGGAGGGTGTTGCGCGGGAGTTCAAAAAAACGCATCCTAGCCAAGAAGAGCTCGCAAAAGTGGCAGAAATGATTCGCGTTCAACTAAATTCCGCTAACTAAAGCAAAAATTTTAGGGTTGACCGGGTTTGGTGGGTTCCTGTAAGGTTGGGAGTGATATGAAAGTGCTCTTGACGGGTGGTTGCGTATTTATTGGCTCAAATTTTATTCGTAAGGTGTTAGCCTAAATGCCTGATTGGGAGGTCGTCAATTTAGATTCGCTAACTTACGCCGGAAATCTTGCAAACACGATTGATGTTCAGACCAACCCACGGTACCGTTTTGTGTACGGTTCAATCACCGACAAACAGATCGTTGATGAGCTTGTGAGGGATGTTGATGTGGTTGCGCATTTTGCTGCTGAGACGCATGTGGACCGGTCGATTGTTGACGCTGAACCTTTTATTTTGACGAACATTCTTGGGACCCAGCGCATTATTGATGCTTGTGTGCGTCACGGGAAACGTTTGCACCATGTAAGCACGGATGAAGTCTTTGGTTCACTTGGCCCAACTGACGCTAAGTTTAATGAAGCAACGGCATATAGTCCGCGCAATCCTTATAGCGCCACCAAAGCCGCTTCGGATCATTTGGTTCGTGCGGCGATCGACACGCACGGTTTACAGGCCACGGTTTCCAACTGCACCAATAATTACGGACCGTTTTTGTATCCGGAAAAGTTTTTGTCGATTGCGATTACAAACTTAATTGATGGCGATCCAATTTTCATTCATGGTGACGGTCGTCAGGTGCGTGATTGGATTCATGCTCATGACCATGCCTTAGGTGTAATCGCGATTATTGAAAAAGGTAAAATCGGTGAGACATACATGATGGGCGGAAATTCGGAGCTGAGCGTACTTGATACTGCAAAAGCCCTGCTTGGCGTCATGGGACTTACGGATAACATGCTTGAATATCAGAAAGATCGTCCGGGCCAGGATCGAAGGTACGCTATTGATTACAGCAAGATCGAGCGTGAGCTCGGCTGGCGACCAACCCGTACGTTTGAAGAGGGTTTACGCGATATGGTGCTTTGGTACCGAAAAAATGAGGCCTGGTGGCGTCCGATCCGACAAGGATCAGCGTATCGAGAATGGTTTAAACAACAGTTTGGCAGAGTGCTATGAAGATTCTGCATCCATTCGAAGGTTTACTTGTACTTAAGCCCGAAGTCTTTGCTGACGAGCGTGGTTTTTTCATGGAGACATTTAACGCCGATAAGTTTGCGGCGCTTGGTTTGCCTACGACGTTTGCGCAGGACAATCATTCGGCTTCAGTGGCGGGAGTGCTGCGAGGTTTGCATTTTCAGTTGCCCCCGAAAGCCATAGGGAAGCTTGTGCGTTGTACCCGCGGAAAAATTTGGGATGTGGCTGTTGATTTGAGAAAAGACTCGGTAACGTACAAGCAGTCTTTTGGCATTGAGCTATCTGCTGATAACAAAAAAATGCTCTGGCTGCCAGCGGGTTTTGCGCACGGTTTTTGCGCACTTCAAGATTGTGAAGTGGTGTACAAATGCACGGAGACGTATGATAAGGCCGGAGACGGAAATGTCGCTTGGAATGACCCTGAGTTGTCCGTGGTTTGGCCGCTTGCAGGTGCCCCGATTTTATCAGCACGTGACCAGGCTGCTCCACTTCTTAAGGATCTCAACTTGCCTTTTTAATTACCGTCCTGCGTTTGTCACTTATGAAAATTTTGATCACGGGCGGGAAGGGGGCGCTTGGTCAAGATGCGCAAAAGATTTTTTCTGCACACGGTCACGACGTGCTAGCGCTTGATCGAGAAGGTCTCGATATTACGAATGAAGCTCAGGTCAAAGAGCTTGTAACGCGTGAACATCCGGATGTAATTGTAAACTGTGCCGCGTATAACTTGGTTGATAAGGCTGAGGATCCGGCTGTATATCCTATCGCTTACGCCATTAATGCCCTTGGGCCAGGGTATCTGGCTCGTGCTGCAAAGTTGGTAGGGGCTGTGTTTGTGCATGTAAGTACCGATGCTGTCTTTGCGGGCGACAAACCTGAGGGGTATGTGGAGACAGATGTTCGCGCACCAATTTGTAAATACGGAGAATCAAAGGCGGCTGGAGAAGAGCTTATTGAGGCCGTGCAGGGTAAATATTATATTGCGAGAACTACACGCCTCTTTGGAGCTCCGGCAACATCGGCTGACGCTAAGGAGAGTTTCATTTCGATCATGATGCGTTTAGCAGCTACAAAACCAGAAATTCAGATTATTGATGAAGAAATTGGTCGACCAACGTACACGCCAGATTTGGCGCAGGGCATTTATGATCTCGTGGCGGGTGCCTATCCATTTGGTATTTATCATCTTGTAAATGACGGCCCTGGAGTGACTTGGTACGCCTTTGCGGAAGAGGCATTCGCAATCAAGCCTACAACCACTCCAAGGATCCCTGTGCCAGCCGCTGCCTTTCCTAAGCCAGCCGCACGAGGAAAATTTGTGGTATTGCAAAATACAAAATTTCCACCACTTCGTTCCCGTGTCGAGGCGTTGAGAGAGTTTTTAAGTTGATTTACTGGACAAGTGGGAGTTCGTACACTGTGGGTGCAGTTGTGGTTCCGGGGGTAATTTGTACATCTGCAAAGAACAGATTCTTGCCTCCAGCGTCGAGCCAGATATCTTGCATGTTGGTATCTACAAGGAGAGGTACGACTTCACGGGTTTCATGGACGTTTCGGTCGTACGCAAGGAGCGTTGTGCCACTTACGACAAAGAAGCTATCTGCTACCGGGTGCCAGGCGACATCGTGGACAGTTTGACCTTCTCTTGTGATGAAGGTTTTTTCACCACTTACAGCGTCATAGGTGTTTACTTCGCTTCCATCGGTCCAGATAAGTAGGTTTTCGTTGTCGAGCCAGTCAAAGGCTAAGATTGCCGTTGGGAGTTCGACTACCTCACCGCCCTGTCGGGCGATCATGAACCCAAGATTTCGTTCATCAGCAATAAGAATATACTCAGGATCTTCTTCAAGGAGGCGATATGTGCCTTCTGGCAACAGAGCGATGAGCTCTTCGGTTGGACTTGTGCCTGTTTTTACTTCTACGTTCGCGCCGTTATCAAAGAATCGAATACTAGCACTATCAGTGGCAGTGATGACGTGATCATCATGAGCGCGAAGAGCGAGTGATACGGCGCTGCCTTCAAGGAGTACGGGTTCAGTGTCGGCAAAGAGACGAGCGGTAACATAGCTGGTTTTCCCCTCATCGACTCTAAGCTTCTGGCTCCATTCGTGATACCCTTTTTTTTGTAAAGTTACTTCATGAAGATTTGGCATGATGCGCTGCACGACGTAGGGGGTTTTTTGAGCGAGATTTTGTCCGTTAAGCACAATGTTGCTTCCGCGTGGATACGTGGTGATTGCAAGCACGCCCGTTTGTTGGAGATGTCTATTTGAAATATTTAAACGATATCCAGCGGTATAAAAGACGACGAGTGGGGCCGTAATAACAAAAACAAGCACAAAGATAAGGAAGATGA
>JAUPWK010000090.1 GCA_030916555.1 Patescibacteria group bacterium
AAGTGGAAAGATTTATCTGCAAGGTCTAACCTCCATGCTGCCGCCGCTCCTTATGGACCTCAAACCAGAAGACAGTATTCTCGATCTCTGCGCTGCGCCTGGAAGCAAAACAAGTGAAATTGCCATGCTCACAAATAATCAGGCTCAGGTCATTGCCATGGAAGAAAACGATATTCGCTATCAAAAGCTCCTGAACACACTTCGTATTCAGGGTGCGACGTGTGTGGAAGCGCGACACGGCGATTCAACCCAACTCCACAAAGAATTTCCAAACACGTTTGATAAAGTCTTGGCCGATGTTCCCTGCTCTGCTGAAGGCCGAGTCGATTTCACTGATTTGCGAACCTATAAATACTGGTCAGAAAAAAATATCGTCGCTCACGCCAAGCTTCAGCGTCGCCTTTTACGCTCAGCCGTAGCCTGCCTTAAACCCGGTGGCACCTTAGTGTACTCAACTTGCACGCTAGCACCAGAAGAAAATGAGGGCATGATTGAATGGTTGATTGCCGAATTTCCCTTCATGAAACCCATAGACGTTTCACTCCCCCTCAAGAACGCTCGCGGAACCGCCCACAAAACTATTACCCTTCTCCCAAGCGAAGAAGCGGAAGGATTTTTTGTAGCCAAACTCATCAAAAAAAGCTAGCTTGTGCTTGACAAAATCGACTTTTACCAGTAGGTTCCCCGGTCCGATCTATTCAGGAAAGGACTGAGGAGGATTGTTTGAAAGATTCCAAGACGGCAGCACAACAGGCCCTCGAGACCACCGTTCCCACCCCGAAGATCGGGGTGGTGCCGCCGGACATGACGCCCGGCTGGAACATCCAAGTATTCAATACGGCGGGCCACAAGGTGCAGCTCGAGAACGTCGGGCTCATCATCGGACACAACCCGAAGCTCGGCGTGACCTTCACCTACGGGCTGACGCTGGGCGGCTTCGACGGGCTCCAGATCCACGAGACCGGCGGCGGCGGGGCGGTGATCGTCCCGTTCTTCCTGAAGGGAGGCCAGTGTTACATCGGGGTCGTGGAGCAGCTGCGCCACACCCAGGGCGGACACGTCAACAACGTGCCCCGCGGCTACCGCAAGCCCGGAGAGAACGCGCTCGAGAACGCCGTCCGGGAGTTCAACGAAGAGGTGGGTCCGGATACCGACAAGGTGTCGGTGGAGATCTACCCGCTCGGCGGCTCCCCGGTGAACGCGAACTCGGCCCACTACGAGACGTGGGGCGTGGACGAAGGCGTCAAGTTCTTCACCTGCGAGATCAGCGCGAACGCGCTCGAGGCGCAGGAAGACGGCAGCTACGCCTTCCGCGCCGACATGCTCGGCAAGATCGACGACGAGCGCAAGAAGGAGGCCATCTTCGGTGCCAAGTTCATCCCCTGGGACCAGGCGCTCGCCCTGAACGACGCCTTCACGGTCGTGTGCGTGGCGCGGCTGCTCGCCCACCTCCATCGGGAAGACCTCGTCACCATCGTCATCTGATCTACGGATCGGAGAGTTCTACGGACAACCGAAGCCGGTTGTCCGTTTTATTTTGTTGACGCTCTCCTGGCATTTTGTTATCTGTATTCACGTCACACTGTTCATTCAACCCCGGAGAAAACGTGAGCATGCAGCAATTGAATGGGTTCCTGCTCGCTACAGCAAGGTGTTCGGATGAAGAGGTCGTTCAAGAAGCCATGAAGGCACTTCCAAAGAATACGGATCTGAGACAACTGCTGCGGTACATCGTCGATCCAATGCATTCGGAAGTCGGCGTCACGACCCTATTCAGAGTGGAGGAAGCTCAAGATCTTGCCAACTTCTGGCGAGCCTTGGCTGCTATCTACTCTGGACTGCGGAACCAAGACCCGAATAACCGCACGCGCTCATTTGCTCGGGCGCTCGCCTTCATGAGTCCAGAATGGGCCAAGGGCGAAAACCTAGATGCTCAGTACATCTACTATCTCCGAATGCTCGGACTCATGGTCACAAGGGAGCAGGGGCTCGACTACTCTACCAGCCAAACTCTGCTCGGCATTGAAACCGGGCTCAGGCTCGGCTGGATGGAGGCGCACGGTTGGGCCGCGTTCCTGCTCGAGCGGTACGTGAACCGCAATGACTGCACAGCCGCCCACACGCTGCTCGACAAGCTCGAAAGGCTGGGATACAACCGTGTGGCTGGACTCGAGCAACTTCCCCGCCTGAGGGCCCACTTCCACTAGCGCAGGAGGCTTCGTGTCGGAATACACCAACATCGACGATCTCGAACAGCGGATCCGGCACAGCCAGACGCTATTTCTTCTCGTACGCGCTCGAAGCGGCTCGGGGGAAGGGCTATTCCGTCTTGGTACAGCCAAGCGCGTCGATCAGGGATTCCAAACCCATGACGAGGTGCTCCTGGAATTCCCGATAAACACCATGCCGTCGCTTAACGAAGGCGATCTGAAACGACTATCGGTCACCTTTGGTCGCAGGTCCGGTGAAAGTCGTATCAACCTGATCGGTAATTTCCAATTCGCCGATTCAAGTTACCAGATCATCAATCGGGAAGTGCCACTCTCCCATTTCGTGGCTGAGCTGCACAACTGCGGGGCTTCCTGGACCGAGCTCTGCCAGGTCCTCATTCGCCTAGCGGTCACCGCCTAGCTGCGATACTCACGGCACCCCGAACGGGTGCCGTTTCTCGTTGACAACACAACACTTATCAGGCACTATCACCCGTCGACTCTTGATCGACTCCCCCATTTTCGGAGGTCACGTGTCCCACTCCCAAACTCCCGAAGCCGTACTAGCACAAACGGTCGAAGAAAACCGCAAGGTTATGGAGGCGGACGGTTTAAGGTGCAATACGCGCAGCTTCCTGATCAACCTGAAGCTCCTCATGGCCGCAGGTCACGAACAGAGCTGCCAAATGGGGCTCTTTCTCATCCGACACGCGCTCCTGCACGACGAGACCGTGGAGGCGCGAGAAGCCTTCGATGCACTCCACTGGGGCATTCACCACAACCAGTTCCCCGCCACCGCGGCGGAATATCGCGAGCTGGAACAGCTCTTCAAGGCCATGCCCGATTGTCCGGCCGAAAGTGCCGGACACCCCGCCTAGCGCAGTCCCCACCCGGGCTGCGCTGTTCTTTTTTTCACAATTGTCAGAACTCGGTAAAGCTCGTACCCTAGTTGGGTATGGATCTGTTTGAAGCTTCGCTTGAAAAAAACCTAAAATCCGCCTCCCCACTTGCGGACCGCATGCGCCCACAAACGCTTGCTGAATATGCTGGTCAACTTGGCGCTATTGGCGACCATGGCTTTTTAAAAATCGCTCTCCAAAAAGATGAAATTCCTTCCATGATTTTTTGGGGGCCTCCTGGAGTAGGAAAAACCACGCTGGCACAAATCGTAGCCAACATGACCAAATCACGCTATCTCCCATTTAGCGCCGTTTCGGGAAGCGTGAAAGATATACGTGACATTATCAAAGACGCGGAAACGCAACGCAAATATTACGCCAAAAAAACTATTTTGTTTGTCGATGAAATTCATCGCTTCAATAAGTCACAGCAAGATGCCTTCCTCCCCGCCGTTGAACGAGGAATCATTACACTGATTGGGGCAACCACTGAAAATCCTTCGTTCGAAGTCAATGCTGCTCTCCTGTCTCGGTGTCGAGTTGTGGTCCTTGAAAAATTATCTTCCAAAGACATTGAACACGTTTTGCGCAGAGCCTTGACTGACAAAGAACGCGGACTTGGAAACGAGACGATTGAAATGAATGCAGAGGCCCTGGAGGCACTCGCCAACGTCGCCAATGGTGATGCTCGGAATGCATTGAATACGCTTGAAATTGCAAGCAAAATTGCCCCAGTCACTCAAGGCAAGATCGTAATCACTAAGGACCTGATTGCTCAAGCACTACAGCGAACACATTTGTTATACGACCGTGCTGGCGAGGAACACTACAATATTATCTCAGCGCTCCATAAGTCAATGCGTGGCAACGATGCCAACGCGGCACTCTACTGGCTTGGACGTATGCTCGAGGCGGGCGAAGAACCGTTGTACATCGCGCGTCGCCTGGTTCGTTTCTCCAGTGAAGACATCGGCCTTGCCGACCCAAATGCGCTCACGCAAGCGGTAGCCGCGCATCAGGCCTGTCATTTCATTGGCATGCCGGAATGCAATGTCATCCTGGCTCAATGCGTTGCATATCTCGCAATGGCGCCAAAAAGTAACGCACTCTATGAGGCCTACGGTCAGGTCCAACAAGACATCCGTGATCTTCCAAACGAACCCGTTCCGCTCCACATTCGCAATGCCCCAACCAAACTCATGAAAAACCTGGGCTACGGTAAAGGCTACAAATACACCCCCGCATTCGAGAATCCCGAGGATGCCAAACAGGACTTTTTGCCTGACAAACTCAAAGATCGAAAATACTTGAAAGCTACAAAAAATCGCCCGTAGGCGATTTTTTGGTCTTACTCTTGAGCTGCTAACCAGCGTTCAGCGTCAAGCGCTGCCATACATCCCGTTCCCGCAGCCGTAATCGCTTGGCGGTAGTAATGGTCTGCTACGTCTCCCGCTGCAAAAACACCTTCTACATTCGTCTTAGTGGATCCAGGCTCAGTCACAATGTACTGCTTCTCATCGAGCTTAAGGAAGTCTTTGAAAATACCAGTATTCGGAGCATGACCGATAGCTGCAAACACGCCATCAGCAGTCATTTCTGAAAGCTCACCGGTAACGACATTCTTCAAACGCACTCCGGTGACTTTTTCTTCCCCGAGAATATGATCAATAACCGTATTCATGACAAACGAGATCTTCGGGTTCTTCTGAGCACGTTCTAACATGATCCTCGAGGCTCGGAAAGCTTCACTGCGATGAATCAGGGTTACTTTAGTGGCGAATCGAGTTAAGAAAGTCGCCTCTTCCATGGCTGAATCTCCCCCACCGACAACAACCACTTCTTTCCCGCGGAAGAAGAATCCGTCACAAGTAGCACAAGCTGAAACACCTTTGCCTTGAAGCTCTTTTTCACCGGGCACATTCAACCACTTGGCTGAGGCTCCGGTTGAGATAATCACTGACTTCGCCTGGTGTTCGACACCAGCTGAAGTTGTCACCGTAAAGGGTCGCTTGGAAAAATCAACCTTCGCAATTTCTTCCTGACGAATATCAGTATTAAAACGCAATGCCTGCTTCTTCAATTTTTCCATGAGGTCAGGACCCATGACCCCATCAGCTTCACCCGGCCAATTCTCAACCTCACTTGTGAGCATCAACTGACCACCGGGCTGCAAACCAGCAAACATGAGCGGCTTAAGCTCCGCGCGAGCAGCGTAAATAGCAGCCGTGTACCCCGCAGGGCCAGAGCCGATAATGATTACTTCATGCACCATATGCGTATGGGTAGACCGTAGATAGTATGCGGTAGACAGACGTTAAAAACATTCGCGACCCTGTCTACTGTAAACCGTCTAAAGTCTACTTAACAAAATTTGAGAGTCTCTCCTTAAAAGTCTCCTTTGACATTGAACCGGAAAAACGACCAACTTCACTCCCGCCCTTCATGATGACAAAGGTTGGAATAGATAACACATTAAAACGCATGGCAAGTTCAGCA
The DNA here is from genome assembly GCA_030916555.1 of Patescibacteria group bacterium. Lineage (GTDB taxonomy): Bacteria > Patescibacteriota > Patescibacteriia > UBA9934 > UBA9934 > JAGORL01. The sequence goes on from JAUPWK010000090.1 coordinate 5,606, forward strand.
TGAGCATCACAATCCACCTTGGCAAACTCAACATCCGCCATTTCACTCGCCAACTCATCGATAATTGGACCCATGACCTTGCATGGACCACACCAGGTAGCCCAAAAATCAACCAAAACAGGCTTTGTGGACTGAGTAACAAATGCATCAAAACTCGCAGTTGTTAATTCATTCATATTTCAACTTTAGACGTTTGACTATTTCGCGCCCTCCACAACCAGTGTACGCGCCTGAAGCTCTTCGTGGTAGGCCTCGAGTGTATCACCAACTTCAATTTTCGTTTTCCCTTGGAATGACAGACCGCAATCCTGACCGGCAAGTACATCTTTTACGGAAGTCTTACCGCTTTGCAGGGCTTCAATTCGACCCTCGCCCACAACCTGATCGCCGCGCAAAATACGTAACGTAGCCCCCGGGATAAACTTACCCTTCTTTACCTTAGCACCAATAATCATGCCTTTTTCAATCTTTTTGAACACCGCCAAGACCTCGCCGGCACCCAATTCTGTATAGACCTTTTCTGAAGGAATAAGCTTCTTCAAGCGCTCAACGACGTTCTCGAATAACTTATAAATAATCGAATACTCCTCAAGCGGTACACCCTTATCGCGCGCCATCTGTGCAGCCACGCCCGCCGGCTTTACGTTAAACGCAAGCACTACAGCCTTAGCGGCCTCAGCTCGCAACACATCAGCATCCGTAACGTTGCCCAAACCTTTGCCCACGATTTGCACACCCACGTGAGGGTTATTCACTTTCTGCAACATTCCAATTACCGCCTCAAGCGAACCAAGCACGTCAGCTTTTACAAGCACGTTCAAGAACACCTTTTCTCCAGCCGTATCTTCCTCTTTCTTGGCGGCCGTTGAAGTGGTGGAGATTTCTTCAACACCCGTCTTTCGTGAAGCTTGCGCCCGGAGCGGCTCGAGAGTTGAAGCATCAACCGGAACCTCAAGTACATCACCAACAGATGGTGCGGCTTTCAAGCCCAAAATCTTTACCGGGGTCGATGGTCCAGCTTCCTGAATGGTCGAGCCATCAAAAGCGCGCATAGCACGAACACGTCCATAGTTCACACCACGAACACCAATAACATCTTGTAATTTCAGGGTTCCAGCCTGAACAAGAATTGTAGCCACAGCTCCCTCCCCCTTATCAACACGAGACTCAATAATCGTACCCACTGCCGGACGATGCGGATCAGCCACAATGTGCTCCTTCTCCATGTCAGCAACCAGCAATAAAACGTCTAACAAGCCGTCAATGTTTTGGTTCTTCTTGGCAGAAATTGGGACACAGATCGTCTTACCACCCCAATCCTCTGGTACTAAATCAAGCTCAGCCAGTTTCGTTTTTACCAATTCAATGTTCGCGCCCTCTTTATCGATCTTGTTGATAGCCACCACAAACGGCAACTTAGCCGCCTTAATGATGTTGATTGCTTCCTTGGTCTGCGGCTGAACACCGTCATCTGCGGCCACCACCAAAATTGCAATATCCGCCACCTTGGCACCACGTGAACGCATGACCGTAAAAGCTTCGTGACCTGGAGTATCAATAAACGTCAAAGCACGATCCTTACGCACCACCTGATATGCGCCAATGTGCTGAGTAATACCTCCAGCCTCACCCTCAACCACATTCGATTTTCTGATCACGTCAAGCAATGATGTCTTTCCGTGGTCAACGTGACCCATCACCACAATTACTGGTGCACGCGCCACGGTATCAGTACTCGTCTTCTCTTCTTCACGTACTTGCGTCAAACGATCAGTCGCCACCTCTGTAACATCATCAGCACGCTCTTCCTGAAGCTCGGCGATAAATCCAAGATCTTCAGCGATAATCGTGGCTGTCTCAAAATCAATGCGTTCATTCAAAGATGCCAAAATACCACTCCGCATGAGTTCCTGCATCACTTTTGCGACAGGCAAATCGAGTGATGCGGCAAAATCACGAACAGATACTGTTGGCGGAATCCGTACACGCGGGGCGTCACCAGCCAGAACCTGCGCCTTGCGGTTAGCACGATCTTTCTGTTCCTCCATTTTCTTCTGGAGATACTGACGCTTTTTATATTCCTGCCAGGCACGCTGGATTTTACCAACGTCTTTATCAGGTACTTTAAGAGCCTTAGAACCGATATCAAAACCAAGCTCTGGAAGCTTAGAGCGTAATTCTTCGGTTGGGACACGGAGGCGGCGAGCCAATTCTGAGATATTCATGGCTGCGAGGATAAACGAAAAAAGGCTTTCTGTAAAGCTTTTTGTTCATGACTTTAGTTCAACGATTTCCTAAGGAAAATTGGATCCCCAGTAGATCCACAGGCCCCCACCTCAAGCTGATCCCCTAAAACCTGCAAATAATAACCCGTAACTTCCTCAGAATAGCTCGATGTTTTTGGGTCAACAGGCGCAGCAGTGAGAAGCAGATTTGGGAAATATGTCCCCGCAAGAAGACAGACATCTGCTGTGACTGCATCTGAGCACACCAAACCATGAAACCCAGAACAGTCCCCAGTACCAAGCACCACACGTAGGCCATCCTGCCCCTGCACATCAGCCACAAGCCTGGCGTAAGCTTCAGGATCAATAAGCTCAAGCTGCAGGACTGACGTCATGAGACTCCGGACATCTGCAGTACGGACCACATCACGCTCTCGGCTCAATGCCTTCATGGGAGCAAAAAGTATCACCAAAATAAAAACGATGAATCCAAAAAGAGCGATACCTACCAAAATATCGAATTTTGTCCCCTTCATGTAAGGATTGTGGAGATGGAACATGTCTCTATTGTAACACTTGAAATTAACGCGTAAATCTGCTAGACTCACCGCCGCTGTGTTCACTTCGGACACACCCTGGAGGAAGTCTTGCGCTCTTCTCGTCCGCGCTCCGTCCGCTATTCTGCGGCCTATCTGGCCGTCCTCGTCCTCGCGATCCTCCTGTTCGCGATCCTCGTGCCCTCGCCCACCCCCTCCCCGCCGCCGCCCCACACGGATGAGGTGAAAACGCAGAGCGTCGATGCGAGCAATGTCGAGGGCGCCGCCTGCGCTCGCCCGGGTCATCTGGAGCTCGATCCGCAGACGGGAGATCTCGTCTGCATCAAGCCGCAGTTCAACCCGCCCCAGCAGGCCAACGCCAGCCTCCCGTAGTCGAACCCCCCATTCGACTCCCCACTCCCGAGATCGCTCACAGCGGTCTCGTTTTTTATACAAAAAGCGCCCCGCAATCGCGGGACGCACGAGGCTCGTGAGTCACTCATCAGTCGTCATCACCGTAATAGCACTCACGTTCGCCCACAACAACGAGGCAAGTCGCGTATTCGGGATGTGCCCGAATCCAGTCACTGAGACGTTGGTTGGGCAACAAACCCTCAGAATACCGCCCATCACACCGACACGCCTCCGGAGCAATGCCGCGCATCTGTCCACGCCGAAAGGCTTCGTGGTCTTCGTGATTCCACTCAAGTCTCAACGAGGCATAATACACCGGCACCCCCACCAGCTCCATCGCCTTAAAGTGATCTCGGACATAGTCTTGAAACCCCTTCGGGGTATGCAGAAGGTCAACACGACGTACAATCATGATCGAACCGCCCACAACTCCTCCTTGGTAGTCGAAAAAATAAACGAAGCATTCATTTTTGGCAATACGCACAGTAATGCGTTCCACGTTGGGCGACAACCGTTTTCATAATTGGCCTTTGGCAAGTTCGGCATGGCTCTCCCCCACGGCCATAAACACGCAAGAACGCAAGGAAGCCGCCTTTCTGCCCTTCAGTATCAATATAGTCATTCGCGCTGGTGCCTTTTTGCGCAAGTGACTCGGTTAAAACATTTTTGATATCTTTTGCCAGTCGCAACCGTTCGTCGGCTGTTACTTTATTCGTAGCTCTCGTTGGTCGCACCCCGGCGCGATGCAAAGCTTCGTCCGCGTAAATATTCCCGATACCAGCAATCACCGTTTGGTCGAGCAACGTTGCCTTGATGGAGCGCATTGACTTGCGCTGCAATCTATCAGCGAGCGCACCAACCGACGCCTCAAGCGGCTCGGGCCCGTAGGCGGATAACGCAGCCGTAAGCTCATCTGGCGTTACAACTTTAAGATATCCAAACATCCGAACATCGCTCCAAATGAGCCGTGTATCACCGCTGAACACAAATAACATTCGATCATGCTTGGTGGGCGAATACTTTTTGTTTACAAAGACAAAACTCCCCGTCATCTTCAAATGGCCAAGGATTGCTCCATCATCAAAGCGAAACACCAAAACCTTCGCTCGCCGTTCAACGCCTTTCAATTTCCGTCCAACCACTGCCTGAACAAATTTCTCCCCCAACGGTGTCTCTCGGCCGGTCTTAAATACCAAAACCTCTCGAATCGTCTTGCCGGAGATTCGATCATGCAATTGTCTTCGAACGGTTTCCACCTCTGGCAATTCGGGCATAGCAACTTCACAACTGAACAAAACGAGGCACAGGCTGACCGTCAACTTCTACCTCTTCTAAAAACCTGGGGAGCGAACGTACCCAAAGTTTTCCAAGCTCGTTTTCATAAAGTGCCTCATAGACAACCATATCTTCCAGACTTTCGCTGTGTTTTGCAACTCCAAGCACACGGTACATGCCACCTTTGAAATGGCGATAGATTCCTGGTGAGACCATATGGCAAAGCATTACGTAACTTTCGTTAGGCTAGCATAAAGTTGAAAGAAAAACGACTCTCTGCTAGACTTTCGCGGCTGCAAAACATCCTGCAGCTTTGAGGTTGTCCCCCATGTTCCAGAAGTTCGTCTCGCTCATGATCTTCGTGAGCCTCATCCCTGGTTGCAGCCAGAAGCCCGCCGAGACCACCCCCGTCACCGAGACCACTCCGCCCGCGGAGGCCGCCACCGCGGCCACGCCCGAGACCCAGGAGCAGGTCGCCACCAACACCGCCGCGGCCACGCCCGAGCAGCAGGCGCTCATGGACGCCACGACCGCGGTGATCGCCACCAAGGCCGACGTCGAGGCCCAGCAGGCCGCCGCCCAGGCCAACGCCACCACGGTCAACCCGACGAACACCACGGAGGCCACCAAGACCCCGTGAAGCCATCGTCCGCGCCCCGCGTGGACACTCTGGACCCTTCCGTTTCGGAAGGGTCCATTCTTTTTGAATAGACTTTTTCCCATAATTAGCCTATTGTCAGGCCAACACGTATGCCTTTTCTTCTCATCGACAAACCAGCCGGAATCACGTCACATGACGTAGTCGACAGACTTCGACGCATTACAGGTGAACGCACCATCGGTCACGCTGGAACACTTGATCCATTTGCCACGGGTCTTTTAATTGTGGCCGTGGGTCGGGATGCTACAAAACATCTACAGAAATACGTAGGGATGGATAAGGAATACGAGGCAGAAATTCGCCTTGGAGAAACAACTCCTACACTTGATCCAGAATCAGAAGTCATCGACCAGAGTACGCGTGAAGGTCATCGGATTATCGTGACCAAAGAAGAACTAAAAATCGCTATCAAAGCGCTCACAGGTGAAATCGCCCAAATCCCACCAATGCACTCCGCTATTAAAAAGGGTGGCAAAAAAATGTACGAATTAGCTCGAAAAGGCATCGAAATCGAACTCGAGCCTCGACCCATCACCATCCACGAATTTAAACTAACTTCAAAACCCGAGGTTGATTATCGACTTCCCGTCACCATCTCCGTTCGTATCAAGTGCTCATCGGGCACCTATATTCGTGCTCTTGCTCGAGACCTTGGTAAAAACCTTGGCGCCGGTGGCTATCTGTCCGCACTGCGACGCACAAAAATTGGAAAATACGACGTCAAAGACGCCGCCGACCTCAAGCTTCTTGCTATGACCAATTGGATTGACTCGGCGCAAAATGACATGCTACCCTCAGAGTAGTTGAGATCGTCGATATTCCTTGAATTTTTGAAAATCTATGGTGATCTATATCCTGCTGGCTATTGCCGCAGGTCTTCTGATAGGCGGAGGTGGGGGCTGGTACGCGCGCATTGTCATTAGTAAAAACAATGCAAATACCGCAGAGGCTCGAGCACAAAAGCTCATTGATGATGCCAAAACCAAAGAACAGCAGATTAGAGAAGACGCAAAACGCCATGAGCAGCAAGCCATTGAGGCCGCTAAAGTTGCGGAACAGCGTCTCATTTTGGAGGCCAAAGAAAAGGCCTTAAAAATCGTTGAAGACGGAACCAAGGAACTCCAAGGCAAAGACCAAGAACTCAAAGTTGCACAAAACCGCCTCGCTGAACGCGAGCAAGTTTTAGATAAAACTCTCCTCGACTTCGAAAGCCGAAAAAATCGCCTTGAAGAAGCGCGTGAAAAATTAGAAAAGGACCAGGCGCAAATTGCCGAACTCAAACAACAGGTTGATCTGCGCATGCAGGAAGTAGCCGGGATGACTCGTGAACAAGCACTTGAGTTCATCATGAAACGAGTTGAAGAGGAAAAACAAGACGCGCTCATGAGCCGAATTCGGAAACTTGATCAGGTCTCAGAAGAAGAACTTGAAGCTCGCGCCAACAAGATTTTGTCGCTTGTCGTCCAACGTTTTGCCAGCTCTCACGTCGTCGATGCCACTATCACCTATGTTGATCTTCCAAGTGAAGACATGAAGGGTCGTATTATTGGTCGCGAGGGTCGCAACATTAAGGCTATCGAGCATTTGACCGGCTGTGAGTTAATTGTGGATGACACTCCAGGCTCTATCACGATCAGCGGCTTCTCCCCTGTTCGCCGCCAGGTAGCTAAACGAGCTCTCGAGATCCTCATGAAGGATGGTCGTATCCAGCCAGCTAAAATTGAAGATGCAGTAAAGGAAGCAAAAGTTGATCTCGCCAAGGAAATGCGCAAAGCCGGTGAAGATGCCTTGTATGAACTTGGCATTCCCGTTTCATCCATCGATCCAAAACTCACCTCCATTCTTGGCCGTCTTAAGTTCCGCACAAGTTACGGACAAAACGTGCTCCAGCACTCCATGGAGGTTGCCCGCATTGCTGGCATGCTTGGAGAGGAGCTCGGCATGGACCCCTTCCCACTCAAAAAAGGTGGATTATTCCACGATATTGGTAAAGCCGTCGATCACGACATGCAGGGTGCTCACCCCCAAATTGGGTACAACATCATGCGCAAATTCGGCTTCCCAGAAGAACTTTGCTACCAGAGCATTGCCCACCATGAAGATCGCCCAAGAACTATTGAGGGCGTGATTGTAAAAGCTGCAGACGCAATTTCTGGCGCCCGCCCAGGAGCACGTCGCAATTCAGTCGAAGAATACATCCAGCGCCTGCAAAATCTCGAAGCTGCAGCCATGAGCTTTGGTGGAGTTGAAAAAGCCTATGCCATTCAGGCCGGACGCGAGGTTCGCGTCTTTGTTGAGCCGCAAGCTATCAATGACATGCAGGCTTACGAGCTAGCTCGCGATGTTGCTAAAAAAATTGAAAGCGAACTCACCTACCCTGGTGAAGTAAAAGTTACCATCATCCGTGAAACCCGAGTCATTGAGTACGCTAGATAGCCTAGGGACTTGCATTTATTTCAGATCTTGGCTAAGATAAGCTCAGTATGAATAAAGCTGAACTCGCGCTCCGCTTAGCCGAGCGCATGGAAATCCCAAAGAAACAGGCTGAAGATTTCGTGGAATACTTTGAAATGATCGTCACCGGAGCTCTGGTCGATGGTAATGAAGTGACCATTGCCGGATTCGGTACTTTCTCTGCTCGTACGCGCTCAGCTCGTATGGGTGTGAATCCACGCAAGCCTTCTGAACGCATTCAGGTTCCTGAAGTCCGTGTACCAAAATTCAAGGCTGGTAAAGCCCTGAAAGACGCACTCAAGAAACCAAAGGTGGTATAAAAAAGCAATGAAGCGCCACTTCCCATGCAGGGAGGTGGCGCTTTAGTTTATACAACTCACGTGGCGCTGTGTGCCCTAAGCGGAGGCGAAGTTCTCGATCACCTCGGCAAGCGCGGGCGTACGCGCCACGATCCGAGCCCAGATCTGGCGCATGGCCTTGAGCTTCTCGTGCTCGACGTCCTGGGCGGACTTGAGAAGCCGAGCCGCCACGTCCGACTTGTTGTCGAGCCGCTCCGGGGCCGACCGGATCAGACGCTCGAGGTCCCGAAGATCCTGACGGTTGTACTCGTCCAGGATCACGAGACGGGCCATCTCGAGATCCGCTCGCCGCTGCACATCCTCCCGCTTCAACATACCGTCGAGCGCGGTCGGCTCTCTATAGGCCTGCTCGAGAACGCACGTCACCATGAGCTCCAACGAAAACGTAGTCATCTCGTCCTCCAATTTGACCGCCAACACGCTAACAAAAACAGCCACTTTTTTCAAGTGGCTGTCTCCTTATACCTTTAATTACTTAGCCATTTCTGCGATTTTTGCCACTCCCTCCATCACTGGAACCATAACTGCCTCAGCACCTGAACGAAGCTTTACTTCAAAGGCGTTATTCTTGAGTGACTTCTCAGAAACGACCACTCGTACCGGCATACCAAGCAAA
>JAUPWK010000091.1 GCA_030916555.1 Patescibacteria group bacterium
TGTGGGTCTTGGATTCAGGGCCGATTGGAAGGCGGGGGAACCAAGACCGGAGGCAAATGAAAAGATGACGGATTGGACATGGTTCGATCTGGATGCGTTGCCCACGCCTATTTATCCGCCATCAAAACTGATTATTGACGCACACCGTACGGGAACGAGGTTTGTTGAAGGCAAGAAGTAACAAAAATCCTCTCGTTTTAGGACGAGAGGATTTTGAATTTTGCTTTCCGACCTTTGCGAATTTTGATACGTTCTTCGGTTGGGAGTGCTGCGATGGCACGGCAATCATCTGAGCAGGCGCCGAGCATTTTGTTTTTGCAATCAGCACATTGGATGAAGAGTGCATGACAGAGATCGCTTGAGCAGTTGTCGTAGGTGTCCGCCGGGGATTTGCAGGTGAAGCACTTGCCAAGTACATCCGGAGTGACTGCTTCTGCCATGCGGCCGTCAAAGACGAAGTTTTTGCCTTTGAACTTACTTTCAAGGCCAGCCTGTTCGACCTCATGTTTGTAGTTAATGATACCGCCGTAGAGCTGGGAGACATCATTGAAACCGTTGTGCTTCAGGAAGGCGCTGGCCTTCTCGCAGCGAATTCCACCGGTGCAGTAGAGTAGCACTTTCTCGTCTTTTTTATCGTCGAGGAGCTTGATGACCTCCTGAAGCTCGTCGCCAAAGGTCTGCGAATGAGGGGCAACGGCATTTTCAAATTTACCGATGTCACTTTCGTACTTGTTGCGCATGTCGACCACGATAGCGCCTGCGTCCATGGCGGCGTTGAACTCTTGAGCATTGAGGTGTGTGCCTACATTTGAAAGATCGTAGGACTGCGGATCAAGATCATCGGCAACGATTTGTTTGCGGACTTTGATGGTGAGTTTCCAGAAAGAGGTTGCCGGCTCCTCTAACGCGTATTTAAATTCAACTTGAGAAAAGGCGGGGGAGGCATCAATTGCGGCGCGGAATTTTTCCAAGTTTGGTTTGGGAACACTGATTTGAGCATTGATACCTTCGGTAGCGAGGTAGACACGGCCAAGTACGCCTAAGTTTTCCCACTCGATAAAGAGTTGGTCTCGGAGGGTTTGTGGGTCCTTAATTGGAACATAGCGATAAAATGACACCGTTTGTCGAGCAAAAGGCTCGGCAGCAAGTTTTTTGAGCGCCTGTTCACGATTCAGTTTATTTGCCAATTGGGGCATAAGCAGGCATGATTATTTCAATTTTTCCTGATTCAGTCAATCATTTTGAAACTCCTTCCTATGTCTATTGGCGTTTTTGATTCCGGTTACGGAGGATTAGTGGTTTTACGTGAACTTGTGAAGCAGTTACCTGAGTATTCATACGTGTATTTGGGTGATAATGCTCGTGCACCTTATGGAACGCGTACTCCTGAAGAAATTTATCAATTTACCTTGCAAGCCGTAGATAAACTCTTCGCGGAAGGCTGCGAGCTCGTGATTCTTGCGTGTAACACTGCTTCCGCAAACGCGCTTCGCCGAATTCAGCAACACGATCTCTTGCGTTATCCCGGTAAGAAGGTGCTCGGTATCTTGGTTCCAACCATCGAACAGATTACGGGTTTACCTTGGAGTGCTTTGCATCCCTACCCACAAGCTATAAATATCGGTGTGTTCGCAACTCAAGCGACCGTGAATTCACATGCCTACAAAACTGAGATCCTGCATCGTAACCCTCAGGCTAAGGTGGTGGAGGTTGCTTGTCCAGAGCTTGCGACCTTGATTGAGAGCGGGGCTGATGAGGTAGTTTTGCGTGATTACGTAAAGCAATGCGTGGATCAATTACGGTCAGAGCTCCCAGATGTTGATGCGGTGCTTTTGGGTTGTACACACTATCCACTTGTACTTGAGCATTTTGTGTCCGAACTTCCGGGAATACCGGTGTTTGATCAGGGGCAGATTACCGCTGATGCGTTGCGAGCCTATTTGAGTAATCATCCGGAGCTTGAAAAGCGCTTACCAAGAGAAGGGGATTGGCGTTTCTTGACTACGGCTGAGCCCGAGCTCATCGAGCCATTGGCAACAGCATTTTTTGGTCTGCCAATACAGTATGAGAAGGTCGTGTTATCATGATGCCCGTCACAACTTTACTCTTTCTCCACTCCATTAATTTCTGGTTATGAAAGATTTGACCGAGGTGTACAATCGTTTGAAATTGAAGAAATCCCAGCGTAAGGATCTACGCACGTCATTCCAGGACGAATTGAAAAACAACAAACGTTATCAAGAATTGCTTGAAAAGATTAACGAATTAAAGATCGAAAAGAAATCGATTGAAAATGAGGTTTTGTCTCGTGAGATGGACAGGGCGAAGCTTGAAGAGTTGAGTTTAGACATTAAAACTGATACTGAGATGTTGACCGATATTACGCTCAACATGTTTTTAGCACAGGAGCCGGTCGAGATTGTTGATGAAGTAAATAATAAATGGACGCCGGTGTTTGCGGTGCGTTTCCGAAAGGGGTAGGTAAAAAGGGCTAAAATAGCCTGTACCCAGTCATCACTTGCGGAAAACCCGGCGTTTTTCTAGAATGCTCCCGACTATGAACAAATACGCCGCTAAAGGAGGTTTTTCAAAACGTCAGGCCAGATGGGGTGCAGTTGCGGTATTCGTGGCCTTTGTGATTGGCTGCGGGATTGCATATCCAAAACCTTGGAATCAGGCCATGTCGGCCATGGAGAGCGCAGCGCATTTCCACTTGCCGTATTTGCCAGAATCAGAATTCCGATTGGGTCTCGACCTGCAAGGTGGGGCTCATTTGGTGTATGAGGCGGATATGTCCGCAATTCCCGAGGCTGATCGCAACGATGCCTTATCGGGCGTGCGCGACGTTGTTGAGCGTCGGGTGAATGCATTTGGCGTGTCTGAACCAATCGTGCAGACGACTGCCAGTGCTGGTCACTACCGTGTGATCGTCGATTTGCCTGGCGTAAGCAACGTAGCTGAGGCTGTGAAGCAGATTGGTGAGACTCCGGTTTTAACCTTCCGCATTCCAGATGAAAACGTGAGCGTAGATCCAACCGCTGAACAGCAGGCACAAATCGATGCAGCTCAGGAGACGGAACGAAATAATGCACTCGATGTCCTTGATCGCGCTTTAGCTGGGGAAGATTTTTCAGCTTTGGCTAAGGAGAAATCAATTGACTCTGCCACGAAGGACAGTGACGGGTATGTTGGCTTCATCAGTTCTGAAGATCCAGAGTATGGTGGTTTGGCTGACCGCATTCAGAATGATAACCTGCGCAAGGGAATCATTAAGGGTCTGTATGAGGGTACGTCGCGAATGCATATCGTGAAGTATCTTTCACGCAAGACTGAAACTGAACCAATGATCTCTCACATTTTGATCTGTTACTCGGGCGCTACGGGATGTACGCAGACACGTACGAAAGAAGAGGCAAAGGCCATGATCGATGATATTGCTGGTCGCGTGTCGAAATCAACGTTTGCAAGTTTTGCAACTGATAAATCCGATGATCCAGGAAGTAAAACCTCTGGTGGTGATCTTGGGTACATTAAACCAGGCGAAACTGTCGAAGCTTTTGACACGGCTGCCTTTGCGCTTAAGAATGGTCAGATCTCTGAAGTTATTGAGACAGAGTTTGGTTATCATCTGGTTTATCGTTCTACGTCACGAAATGTTCCGTATTACGAGATTGCACAGATCGAGATGCCTTGGACCACGTTGTCTGACATTTTCGTTGTAGATCCTTGGAAGAATACTGAGCTTTCCGGCAAGCACGTGAAGCACGCAAGCGTTGGTTTTGACCAGAATACTGGGGAGCCATACGTTATTCTTGACTTCAATGATGAGGGAGCCGAGCTCTTTACTCAATTGACACAGGACAACCTTGGTAAGGTGATTGGAATCTTTTTGGATGGTCAGGCAATCACCGTACCAACAGTTCAGCAGGTTATTTACGGTGGTCAGGCCACGATTACTGGTAGTTTTACGGTTGACGAAGCCAAGCTTTTGTCACAACGTTTGAACGCCGGTGCTTTGCCTGTGCCAATCACAGTAGTCAGTCAGCAGACCATTGGTCCAGCCCTTGGCCAGGCATCACTTGATAAGAGTATTCAGGCAGGTTTGGTCGGTTTTGCGCTTATCGCACTTTTCATGGTGGCGTATTACCGTTTGGCCGGGTTCCTTGCCATTGTAGCTCTGACTTTCTACGCGGTGGCCAACTTGGCGCTCTATAAAATCTTCGGTGTCACTATTACGTTGGCAGGTATTGCTGGTTTTGTGTTGTCGCTTGGTATCGCAGTGGATGCGAACGTGTTGATCTTTGAGCGTCTTAAAGAAGAGTTGCGGAGTGGGCGCGATTTGCCTACCGCGGCTGATGAGGCATTTCGTCGTGCTTGGCCATCAATTCGGGATGGTAACTTAACGACACTTATCGCTACGGGTGTGCTGTACTGGATTGGGGAAGGTTTTATTCGCGGCTTTGCACTTACCCTGACGGTTGGTGTGCTTATGTCCATGTTTAGCGCCATGGCAGTGACTCACGTGCTGTTTAAGTTGATCATTAATCTTAAATGTTTGCGCAAGCCAGTCTTCTTCTTAGGTATTGAACGAACCAAGTAGTATGAAGTCTTTGAATGTCATTGCATACGCCAAGCTCTGGGTAGGCTTCTCTGCGCTTCTCATTGTTGCTTCTCTTGTTACGCTCGTAATCCTGAAGCCAAACTTTGGTATTGATTTTACCGGCGGAAGCTTGATGGAAATTACGGTGAAGGATTCCTCAAACCAGGCACTGCACGCTGAGCTCTTGGGTCTCGGAAAGGAAGCCGTGGTGCAATCTTCCGGTGAGGATAGCTACTTTGTGCGTTTGGGGGTGATTACTGAATCTGAACATCAGGAGATCCTTTCTGGCCTGCGCATCACGCACCCAGACGTTATTGAAAGCAAGTTTGATTCTGTTGGACCGGTGATTGGAGATCAGCTAAAAAAAGACGCTGCGGTGGCGGTGGTGGTACTACTTGTTCTGATTGCTCTGTATATCGCTTGGGCTTTTCGTCGTGTATCTGAGCCGGTTCCATCTTGGAAATACGGTATCGCTACGCTATTTGCCGCATTTCACGATGTCATTATTCCGCTTGGAGTCTTTGCGATTTTGGGCAGAACACTTGGCTATCAGATCGATATCGCTTTTGTAGCGGCTATGCTCACTATTCTCGGATACTCAATCAACGACACGATTGTAGTTTTTGATCGAACCCGTGAGAATTTGGGCCGCTACCGACACTCAAGCAAGTCCTTCGGTGAGATTGTGAATCAAAGTATTGTGGAAACCCTTGGTCGATCCTTGAACACGACACTTACCACCTTGCTGCCACTTATTGCTATCTTTGCGGTGGGTGGTGAGACAACTCGTCCATTTGTGCTGGCATTGATCGTGGGTATCGTTGCCGGTGCTTACTCCTCGATTTTCTTCGCAAGCCCGATGCTCGTTTTGTGGGATTCGTGGTCACATCGAATCAAGTAGTCGTTTCTGCCTGTTCTGAGGTAAAAAAATCGCCTGTGTTTCGGGCGATTTTTTTGTCGTAAAGCTCATGTTATACTGCTCATATCCTATGCTCGGTATTGTCTTTCACCTTCCACCCGTCATTGAGCACTACGTCATGGTTACTCCGATTGAAGTCATGGCAGCTCATGCCTTGCTTGCAGTTGGCTGGTTTCCAATTTTCGGCGTGCTTGTCTGGGGAATGTCCCATGTTTGGCTTGATTTCAAGCAGGAAAAATACGAACACGGACTTAAATTCGTATTGCTTGAGGTGCGCGTGCCGCAGATGGCGATCCAAACCCCAAAGGGTATGGATGTATTTTTTTCAAACCTTGCGGGCTTCCGTAGTTCGATCACGTGGCGTGAAAAGTGGTTGCTTGGAAAATCACAGCCAGTACTGTCTTTTGAAATTGTCAGCAATAGTGGTCAGGTGCAGTTTTTGATCCGCTGTATCGACAGGCAGCGAGATCTTGTCGAGGCGGATCTTTACGCTCAGTATCCCGAAGCTCAGATTACCGAGATCGAGGATTATACGCATAATATCGCTCACTCATATCCAAACGATGAGTGGGAAGCCTTTGGCGCAGAGTTTATTCTGAAAAATAAAGAGTATCTTCCTATTCGAACCTACGAGGATTTCGAGCATCAGGGAGAGAAGGATAGTCGTTTTAAGGATCCATTGCTGCCAATTCTAGAAATCATGGGCAAGATGCAACAGGGTGAAAATTTCTGGATGCAGATTTTGATTCAGCAGCCTGATGACCAAAATTGGACCAAGGAAGGCGCGAAGTATGCAGGCAAGGTCATGGGCAAGGAAGAGAAGCATGTAAAAACCATGTTTGAGGAGTTTACTGAAACTGCAATTCAGTTTCCACAGGAAATTCTTGGACAGCTTACTGGTATTGGTGGCGCTGGAGCGCACGCAGCTGAGAAAAAAGCTGATGATTTTAGGGTGTTTAAGTTAACACCTGCTGAGAAGATTCAGATCGAAGCGGTCACGGATAAGATTTCTAAGCTCGGTTGGTATACAAAAATTCGTGTTGTGTACTCTGCGAAGAAAAATAAATTCAGAAAAGGCATGATGGCGGCTGCCATGAAAGGCATGATGGCATCGTACGGGAATAGCGTTGTCAATCAATTTGGTATGCACAACGCGTCTATTCCTAAGGATGACTATTTCTGGATGGAGTGGAGTTATGCTGCCAAGCAGACTACGATTGTGAACCGCTATGCGCATCGTTCAATGCATGCTGGTGCCACACACTTCATTTTGAACACAGAAGAGTTGGCGACACTCTGGCACTTCCCAGCAGCTGATGCACGTACACCGGTGCTGTCAGCCCTAGGGGCACGACGCGCCGAAGCTCCTGCGGGTTTGTCTTTCGCTGACGATCTTGATGGTGATGGTATTCCAGACTGGAAGCAACAGCATGGTAAGAGTTTGCCGGGTGCCGCTGAAGATGAGAGTGAAGATGTGCAGTTGCCTTCTCCTGCATCACCGACCGCGACTCCTGGAGAGGCTCCGGTCGCGGGGCGTCCAGCACCGCTGCCTCCGGGACTTGATTTGCATGATGAGCCTGCTGATCCTCATGCAGCAGCTCCGGGTAATTTGCCTGTTTAACGGCTGTTCCGTATTGCTTTATGGCGAATCGCTATCCTCACGAACACGAGCAAGACGTTGTATATTTTGCAAAAACAAACTTCCGTAACCAGTTGCGGAAGTTTGGTATTAAGACTGATGACCGTCGTCGCCATGTGTATGTGGTGGGGAAGACGGGTATGGGCAAGACCACCCTTCTTGAGAACATGATCCTGTCCGATATTTATGCCGGTCATGGTTGTTGTTATGTTGACCCGCACGGAGATACTGCTGAAAAACTCATTGATTACATTCCATCTTGGCGTATCAACGATGTAGTGTACTTCAATCCGTCTGACGTTGAGCACCCAATTGGGTTTAACATTCTTGAGGCTATTGATCCGACCATGAAGCATTTGGTGGCTTCGGCGCTCATGTCCGTTTTCAAGAAGATCTGGGAGAACGTGTGGAGCGCTCGCATGGAGTACATTTTAAACAATACTATTCTGGCGCTTCTCGATACCCCTGGATCAACCCTGCTTGGAGTGAATCGCATGTTGTCAGACAAGGATTTTCGTTTAGAGATCGTGAAGAATATTCAGGACCCAATTGTTAAGCAATTTTGGGTGACAGAGTTCGCCGCTTACGATGCTAAGTTTGCTACCGAGGCTGTGGCACCAATTCAAAACAAGATCGGTCAGTTTTTATCTTCATCGATTATTCGAAATATCGTTGCTCAGGCAAAGTCGTCCATCAATATTCGGGAGATGATGGACAATCAGAAGATTTTTATTATCAACCTATCAAAGGGCCGCATTGGTGAAGACGCTATGCGACTGCTTGGAGGTATGTTGATTACGAAGATGCAGGTGGCAGCCATGGAGCGCGTGAATATTCCAGAGAAAGAGCGTGAGGATTTTTACATGTATGTAGATGAATTCCAAAATTTTGCCGTGGAGTCATTTGCAAGCATTTTGTCTGAGGCTCGCAAATATCGTTTGAACCTCATCATGGCGCACCAGTACATTACCCAGCTTTCAGAAGAGGTTCGTGACGCAGTTTTTGGTAACGTCGGCACCATGATCACGTTCCGTGTCGGTTCACCGGACGCTGTGTTCATGGAGAACGAATTCATGCCACGCTTTACCCCGGAAGATATTATCAATTTACCGAAAGCTGGGATTTACTTGAAGCTCATGATTGATGGTGTTGCGAGCCAGCCATTTTCCGCAACCACCTTGCCACCAATTGCTCAGCGTACAAATAGCCTTCCACGTGTTGTAGAACAATCACGTGAACGCTACGCTGGCAATCGCGGCATGATTGAGGAGCGGGTGGCGGTATGGAGCGGGTTTGGATCCGGTGTAGATGTGGAGAAGATGATCGCTACGGTGACTCAGGCTAAGAAAGATGCTAAGAAGGCACGTTTTAGTCACGAGTACGCCTGCACACGGTGCGGAAAGACGTTTATGCTTCCGGTTGAACTTGATCGTAGCCGGCCTATTTATTGCGAAGACTGCAAGCCGATTATTGATGCGGAGCGACAAAAATCTAAGGAGCGTGGTGGGGGTGGCGTTAAAAAGAAGCTGGCAGATGGTGAGCTTGTTGTTCGACCGACACCTGGTTCGGTCTCGTTGTCGAGTTTAGCCCCAAAGCCGGTTGTTCCGGTGGCATCACAAACGCATGTGCCAGTGAAGATTGATTCCGCGCCGCCAGTTTCATCAGGTATTGCACCGGTCGGCATCGTTCCGTCTGGTGAGCAGATAAAAAAGAGAAAACGTAACCGTAAGCGTAAGCCACGTCCGAATAGTCAGCCAATGCAACCTTCCGGTGATGTTGCGCCAGCGCCTGTTATTCCACATCCAAAGCCGCCCACACAAAGCGTCCCAGTAGCACCTGAGCCTGCTCCTACCCCAGTGTTGCCGGGTGAGCGGATTAGCTTCGATACATAGTGTATGACCGTGTTACAGGCCATTGTGCTTGGGGCCGTGCAGGGCCTCACGGAGTTTTTGCCGGTTTCAAGTTCTGGCCACTTAATTTTGGTTCCAGCTTTGCTTGGTTGGTCCGCTCAACCACTTGCGTTTGATCTTATAATTCACATTGCGACTTTATTTGCAGTCGTGATTGCGTTGCGCACGGATATTCTGTGGTTATGGGAGGGTTTGTGGAAGCGCGATAAAGCGAGGATTCAGTTAGCTTGGAAACTTGCCGCCGCGACTGTGCCGGCCTTAGCGGTGGGTTTTGCATTCAATGATTGGCTTGAGGGTTTTCGAGGAGTGCAAGTAGTTGCGGTATCTTTGATTGTCTGGGGTTTTCTGCTTGGCTTAGCGGACAGATTTTCGGCCATGATGCGTGGACAGGTAAAGGATTTAGGGAAAATTCTTTGGTGGCAAGCGATGTTGATTGGTATTATTCAAATTTGCTCATTTATTCCAGGTACCTCTCGCTCAGGTTCAACAATGACCGCAGGCTTGTTTTCTGGGCTTGATCGGGTAGCTGCTGCCCGTTTTTCATTCTTACTCGCCATTCCCGTGACGGCAGCAGCAGGTGCTTCTGCTTTGCTTGATGTGACCGAGCACGGACTTGATGTGACGCTACTTCCCATGCTTGCAGGCTTCGCCTCAGCCTTTTTATTTGGGATTTTAGCCATTCGTTTGTTGTTGATTGTTGTGAAGAATGCTAGCTTTATGTGGTTTGCGGTGTACCGGATTGCGCTTGGTGTCTTTATTCTTTTTTACCTCTAAGGTAAGGTGCTGGCACTATGGAATTGCAGCGCGAACACGCCGTGTGGTCAGACTACGAGCTTTTGGATTCGGGTGACTTTGAAAAGCTCGAACGGTTTGGTGATATTTTAATGGTGCGCCCAGAGCCTCAGGCACTTTGGAAGAAAGCTGACCCTCAGGCTTGGTCAGCTGCTCATTTGGTGTATTCGCGTAAAGGTAGAGAAGGGGAGTGGCAGAGTTATAAAAATGTACCAGAGTCTTGGGAAGTATCTTGGGAAAATTTGAGATTTCACATTCGACCTACCTCGTTTAAACACACGGGTCTTTTTCCTGAACAGGCAAGTAATTGGAAGTATCTTCGTAGCCACTTGAAACCAGGGCAGAAAGTTTTGAATTTATTTGGCTATACGGGCGGAGCTTCTGTAGCTGCGGCTTCAGTTGATGCTGACGTCACGCATTGTGATGCGAGTAAGCCGGTGGTGACCTGGGGTAGAGAAAATCTTGAACTTTCCGGGTTAGGTGATAAAAAAGTTCGTTGGATTGTAGATGATGCACAGCGTTTTGTGGCGAGAGAGATTCGTCGTGAAAATGTGTATGACGCTATTCTTATGGATCCTCCGGCTTTTGGCCGTGGTCCGGAGGGGGAAGTGTGGCAATTCGAAAATCACCTGCCGCTTCTCCTTGATGAGTGTGCCAAGATTCTCAATCGTGAACACGGTATGTTGCTTGTGAACGCTTATTCGCTCGGCTTCCCTGGTTTAGCCGTTGAAAATATGGTGAAGACGGCTGTACCTTTTGCCAAGCATTTTGAAACGGTAGAGTTAACCCTCAAAGAAACTTCAGAGCGCGGTTTTGAATTACCGACAGGTGTGGTGGTTCGGGCCACGTGGTAAGGAACTTTGTGCAAATTCTTTTTGAAGACAATCATTTAATTGCTATCAATAAACCCCACGGCCAATTAGTGCAGGCTGATGAGGGCGGGGAATTGTCATTGCTTGATGAGGTGAAGGCCATGATTAAGGATCGTGATCAGAAGCCGGGGAATGTTTTTGTTGGTTTACTGCATCGATTAGACCGACCTGTTGGAGGTGTGGTGTTGTTTGCTAAAACAAGTAAAGGAGCTAGTCGTTTATCAGATCAATTCCGCCGTCACACCATTGATAAGGTGTATTGGGCGATGGTTGAGGGCCGGCCGGGGAAGACAGCCGGCGAGGTGATTCAGTGGCTTGTTAAGGATGAGGCGAGTAATATTGTCACCGCCTATGACCACGAGCTTGCGGGTAGCCAGCGTGCTGAACTGAGTTATCGAGTAATTGAAGAGAGTGGTGGCAAGACACTCATTGAGGTCAGACCTAAGACCGGTCGACCGCACCAAATTCGGGTTGCGATGTCATCGCTTGATTGCCCAATTGTTGGGGACTTAAAATACGGTGCAAAAATCAAGCTCAATCACGATATTGCCTTATTTGCCCGGTCATTGGCTTTTGATCATCCTATCAGTAAAGAGCGGATTACGGTCACGGCGGAGCCGACCCTAGAAATTTTTCGTGAGATAGGCTAAACTAGGCCGTTATGGCCAAACCACGAGTATTACTTGGCATGAGCGGTGGTGTCGACAGTTCTGTGTCGGCGATTTTGTTGTTGGAAGCTGGGTATGAGGTGATTGGGGGGTTCATGAAGAATTGGTCAGATGGCGCCGATGATACTGAGTGTTCTTGGAAAGCAGAACGCCGTGACGCAATGCGTGTAGCTGCACAGCTTGGTATTGAGTTCCATACTTTCGATTTTGAAGCCGAGTATCGCAAGCTCGTGTATGAGTACATGATTGCTGAGTACAAGGCTGGTCGCACGCCAAACCCGGACGTGCTGTGTAACAAGTACATGAAATTTGATCTGTTCATGCGCGAAGCTGACAGGCTCGGTTGCGAGTTCGTGGCCACGGGTCACTATGCTCGCGTGACTCGTGACGGTGACGGCACGACGCACTTACTTGCTGGAGTTGATGCGAATAAAGATCAAAGCTACTTCTTGTGTCAGTTGACCCAATCTCAGCTCTCGCGAGTCTTGTTTCCAATTGGTGATCTTGAAAAATCCGCGGTTCGCGAGCTTGCCCGTAAGCACAAGCTTGTGGTTGCGGAGAAGAAAGATAGTCAAGGCATTTGTTTTGTTGGCAAAGTTGACATGCAAGATTTCTTAGAGGCTCGAATTCAGCCACATGAGGGCAATATCGTCACTACTGGCGGTGAGATTATTGGTCAGCACCGTGGGTTTGAGTTTTATACTATTGGTCAGCGCGGGGGACTTGGAATAGGCGGGGGTACGCCGTATTACGTGGTTGAACGCCGACCACAGACGAATGAAGTGATTGTGGCGGTGGGCGACGAGGATTCAGCTCTGTTCAGGTCCGAGCTCGTGGCAACTCATTTGACCGAAACTCTTGAGGGTAACCTTGCCAAATATGCCGGGCAGAAAATCTTTGCTCGCATCCGCTATCGCCAACCCTTGGCATTGTGTCGGGTTGAGCCTGAGGCGAGCGCTGAACGTTCGACCGTTAAGGTTGTATTCGAACAGCCACAGCGTGCTGTGGCTCCGGGTCAGTTTATTGCATTCTACGTTCAAGACGAACTTATTGGTTCGGGTATCATTATGTAACTATGGCGATTGTCTCGATGTTGCTTACAGTGCTCGGTTTGGCAATGTTTGAAACCATTTCAAGCATTGATAACGCGATTATTAATGCCGAAGTTTTGAGCGGCATGAGTCAGAAGGCACGGAAGTGGTTTTTGTTCTGGGGGATTTTGTTTGCGGTCTTTATCGTTCGTGGTGCCTTACCCTGGTTAATAGTCTGGGCAACGACTCCGAGCCTTGGGTTATTTGGGTCGCTGACGGCTACTTTTAGCAACGATCCGAGCGTCCATGCTGCGATTGAGAGTTCGGCGCCTATTCTCTTGGTTGGTGGAGGAACATTTCTCGTGTTCTTGTTTTTGCACTGGCTCTTTCTTGAGACCAAGCATTTTGGTTTGCCAGGTGAGGCATTTATTGCTCGACAGGGGGTATGGTTTTACGCCGTGGTTTCGGTTCTACTCGTTGG
>JAUPWK010000092.1 GCA_030916555.1 Patescibacteria group bacterium
AAAGCGACATGCCAATTTTTAAGGATAAATTATCAACGATACATTCTCCTGGTGATTCAGTGCTTTCAACTCAAAAAATCGAGAATGTGTTAACCTTCCAGCAAGGACTGAAAGACCTTGGGATAGAGGCGCATGAATTTGTGTCAGATGATCTAGCGTTGCCCTGGTTCGCGGTTACGAGCAACCAAAGCTTCTTGATCCTTTTTGATGCGGTAAAAGACCCCGCAGAGCAAATTCAGGTCCTGCAAGCCATCATGGCCGACTACCTGTCCGCAACTGAGAAGCCAGGATACATTGACGTACGTTTTGGGACGCGTGTGTATATTAAATAATTTCAATTATGTCTCATCCACTCGAGCAAAAAACTGCCCCCGCCTTCTCATTGCCTGACCAGCAGGGGAAGCAACACGCCCTAGCTGATTACAAGGGGAAGTGGGTTGTGCTGTATTTTTACCCAAAAGACATGACCCCAGGCTGTACCGTTGAGGCCTGTAGCTTCAGAGACAACGAAGCACGTTTAAAAACCGCTGGTGCCATTGTGCTTGGTGTGTCTGCAGACTCAGTTAAGCGTCACGAGAAGTTTGCGAAAAATGAAAGCTTAAACTTTCCTCTCCTTGCAGATGAATCAAAGGAGGTGTGTAAGGCCTACAAGTCATTTGGCAAAAAGAAATTCATGGGTAGGGAATATGAGGGGATTATGCGCAACACCTTCCTCATTGACCCAAAGGGTACGGTCGTTAAGGTCTACGAAAGCGTTAAACCGGGGACGCATGTAGCAGAGATTCTGGAAGACCTAAAAGCATTCGCGTAAGTTTAAGAGAGCAGGGGATTTGGATCATGTGTCCGGTCCCCTGTTTTTTTTGCGACGCATAACATGAAAAGTCCCCCGCTTGATTTTACGTAACAGGGGAGGCACCAATATGCGTCGCGTTCACTTTTGGATTGAACTTTTCACGTCACTAGAGAAGCAGCTCAGAAATCAGGGGATGTTTAGGTGCCTTAAACAGCATTGGGAAGGATATGCTGGAGTGTCGTACAATAAACCTTATACGACACGTAAGCTGTAAAGAGCCAATAAACATAGGCATATCCTACTTAGTCATAAATCCGGCTCCCCTGCTCTACAAAAATGCCGGTGGGGGCTCTTTGCCCCCTTGTTCCCTAGGGTTTCGACTCTTCCGCTTCACCTAGCTGGATCTATACGGTAAACGTTGGCCCATATACTCATCAGGTCTGTCTTTCCTGGGTCGAAGTACGCGTCTCGATCTGTATGCGCTTCAGTTTTTTGTTCAAAATTTAGAAAACAGCCCTAGTTCACGAAAAGGCCTAAAAACCCGAAAATACACGACGCATTTAAATCGCCTAGGTTAATTTAGGGGTATCAGTATACCTCTTAATTTAAAATCGTTAAACTGCGTTTAAATTAAAACGGTTGTTACGGCTTCGCAGGCTTGGATAGCTAGTGCTATTAAGGTAAAAATTTCATTGGGTCCGTTGGAATTCCATTTTGGCGAACCTCAAAGTGAAGGTGTGGGCCGGTTGAGAAGCCTGCGCCCTGAGTGCCTGGGCGACCACCAGTGAGTCCAATGATCTGACCACGAGTTACATATTGATCAGCCACAACATCCATACGACTCATGTGTGCGTAAAGCGTCGCTAAACCATTAGCGTGAATGATCATGACGTAATTACCGTATTGGCGGCCAGTTTGAGCCCAGGCTACGTAACCAGGTGCAGCGGCTTCAATTGGCGTACCTTGTGGTACGGCGATATCTAAACCAGAGTGTTCAAATAGGTATCTAAAGGGATACGTAGGGTCGTGAAATGTAGTCGTTATACGACCCATGACAGGCCAAGAGATTACGGTAGTATCTCCAGCATCATCAGATTCGGCTAACCTATTCTCAATGTCTTGTTGTAATTGATTAATCCTTTGCGTGATTCCCTGCTGCTCTTGACGCAGATCACTAAGCAGTACTCGGTATTCAAGCTCCGATTCCCTCGTTTGAGTGTTCAGCACTTCTTTTGCATTAACCTGCGCATCAAGCTTTTGGATTTTTGTATCGAGCTCTACCTGAAGGTCACTAAGTGCCGCGAGACGCTCCTCTCTTTCGGCTTTTTTATCCTGTAAAACAGATTTTGTTTGTTGGGTAGCGATCAGCGTTTTGCGGAGATCAGAATTCACGCTCTGCAATTGGTCCGCGGCTGCAAATACGTCATTGAAATTCCTAGCGCCAATAATCATTTCAAAAATACCGCCCTGTCTATCCTGTTTGTTGATTTCAAATAACAGGTCGTTCAATAGCTCTTTTTGCCGTGCCAGTTTAGCGTCAGCATCTTCAATGTTCGAGTCCAAAATGGAAAGATGCAGGTTTTCTTCCTCGATTGAATTTTGCGTCGCGGCAACATCAAGCTCCGTCATGGCCGATTCATTTTCAAGGATGGCGATATCATTCTGTAATGATGAAGCCTTTTTGCTGTATTCGGCAATTTTCTTTTTGTACTCTTCAAGTTTATTGTTAATGCTCTCAATCTGTGCCTTACGATTCTGAATCTCTGATTGCAGTTCAGTTATTTCACTTGGAGTTACTGTAGCCGCAAAAACAGCCGGACTACCGGTATAGAGCAAAAGTGCCACGAGACTGAGTGGGATCAATTTTGCAGTCCTCCGCATGATGTGTGGGGTTAAGACGTTTGTAAGCGCGTGATCGCAGCGTCGATTCTTGAAAGAGACTCTGTTTGTCCAAGCACCCAAAGACACTCAAATGGACTGGCGGATTTTTCCGCCCCGGATAGCGCAACACGAAGCGGCCACAAAACATTGCCATTACTTAGGCCCGCACCTACAATATACTCTTTAACCGCAGCCTCGAGAAGCGCGATCTGTGTAAAGGTTTCAGCGCTAAAACCTGCAATCACGGAACGCACACCCTGAAGCTGTTGCAGCGCATCAGCGGCGTCGGTTTTTTTCCAAACAAGAATTGAGGCTTCATATGGTGCAGCAACCAAGTATGGAGCCAATTTAGCCTCAAACTCATCAAGACGATTGGTACGCTCACGTTCAACCAAAATCGCTTTTCGGACACGTTCGTTACTGATGTCTGAAGTAATAAATGGTTTCGCGACCTCGATTAAGGCCTCCGGAGAGAGCTTGGACAAGTATTGATGATTCATCCAATCCAATTTTTCCGTATTCATGACTGCGCCACCTTTGTTGACCTTAGATAAATCAAAGAGCTTTACGAGCTCATCGCGCGTAAAAATCTCCTGATCCGAGGTAGGGTTGAAGCCAAGGGTGCTGATAAAGTTAATGATGGCCTCAGGCAGATAGCCCTTGTTCAAATAGCCTTCGACCGAGACGTCACCTTTACGCTTAGAGAGTTTAGTGCGGTCCGGATTAAGGATAAGTGGCACGTGCGCATACACGGGCATGGCCCAGCCAAGCATGGAGTGCAGAACGATCTGTTTTGGGGTTGAAGAAATCCATTCTTCACCACGCAAGACATGAGTAATCTTCATGAGGTGGTCATCTACAACGACCGCCAAATGGTACGAAGCAAAACCATCTGATTTCATGATGACCTGATCATCAACATCCGCAAGATTGAATTTAATCACTCCACGAATAGCGTCATCAAAACTCACTTCGCCGTCTGGGATTTTCAAGCGAATAACATGCGATTCACCAGCAGCGAGTCTGCGTGCCACCTCTTCAGCAGCGAGCTTCAAACACAAACGATCATATTTTGGAGTTTGTTTGGCAGCAGTTTGTGCTGCGCGCATTTCATCCAGACGCTCTCTCGTACAGAAACATACGTACGCATGTCCGTCTTTTACCAGCTGGTCAGCATACGGTTTATAGATATCCAAACGCTTTGACTGCACGTATGGACCATAATCCCCCACTTCCGTAATTGAGCCATCAGCCTGAAGGACCGGACCTTCATCGTAATCGATTCCGAGCTTTTGAAACGTTTTAAGCAAGCTTTCCAAGGCACCAGGAACCAAACGTGCCTGGTCTGTATCTTCAATACGCACAACAAACTGTCCCCCACTCTGGCGCGCCATGAAGTAATCAAACATGACGGTACGCAGGGTACCAATGTGCATGTAACCCGTTGGTGATGGAGCGATGCGTGTACGGACGGACATAAGTTCTGGAATTGAAGATGTCTCAATATTTACAAAGGAAGTGGATTGAACGCTGCGTGAGAAATGTTGACGTAATTCATGAAGAACGCGACGCGTTGCGGACAGAAACCTACCTGAGCGTAGTGTAACCCAGGCCACCCTGACCGGGAAAGCGATGATTGCAGTCAGGATTCTTCGTGACCTCCAGGGTTCTTGCACCAATCTCCATAACCATTCAAATCCGAGACGTTGCCAAGCCGTTGGGGCACGTTTTACAGCTTCAGATACATAATCCGCCGCACCACCAATCCCCATCAAGATTCTGACAGAAGGAATTTTTTGTTTCAAAATCTCCATTACACGCTCTTGTTTCCCCTGCCCCAACGCTACAGCCACAGCTTGCGGCGACAATCTTTCTATACCTGCAAGCGTCGCCTCAGAAAGCCGTACCTGATGTTCATCAATGATGCCTGGATCAAACACAGCAATATCGAGACCTGGAAAACGTTTCCGTAAGGTTGTGGCTGCTCGTTCGGTTTTACGTGGTGAGCCACCCATAAGCACCAGGCGCTTTCTACGCTTTGCACATAGCTCAGCGAGCGTGATGAGCGTATCCGCACCGGTGTGTCGATGAAGTAGTTTTTCTTCGCTTAATGCCGCAACCGCAAAACGTAAGCCAATTCCATCCGGCAGTGCTAAATCGGCACGATTCAATAGGTGTTTAAACTCAACATCTCTTTCAGCGCCAACAATAAATTCTGGATTTGGCGTCACAATCATGCGCGCAACATCACCAATCAACCACGCCTCAAGCACTGCATTCAGCGTGGCTGTTGGGAGATCATGAACCCGCACCCCAAGAATGACGTGCTGCCTCCAGGGCGTTTTTTCGGTTCCCTCACCCATATTTTACTTTGACGTATGCTTACGCAGAACAAAAAAGGCTACTCCTGCACCAAGCAGATCGAGAAATAAATCTGCCATGGTATCTCCCAATCCCATCTGTGCCGGGCGCAGACCAAGACTCATGGCTGTGACCCAACTATCGAAGATAAATTCATACCATTCCCATGCGATTCCGACAATTGCTACCAGACCAACAATGCCCATCAAATGCACAACCGATTGCCAAAATGCGGGAACGGAATTCTTGAACACAACCGAATCAATAAGCGCGTCTCTGAACGCGAGAGCAAGCATTCCTATCGCAAAACCGCCAGAAAAATGCATGGGAATATCAAACCAGAGATGGTTGGCATACCATCCTGACACTATTGCTATAAAATGAATGGCTAAGATTAGCCCCAGGAGTCCAATCGGTTTTGAAAATCGTGACATATTGCCAGAGTATAGGCGGATTTTAAAGGATCGTAAAGATGCTAACTTTCGCAATTATTTCAAGATAATCGGGCTGTGATAAAATAACGTTGACAGGTGCAATATTGGCACTCTATACTCATGAGTGCTAAACTCTCTTCCACACCTATGATCCCCAATAACTTTACAAGCAAATCACAAGAGGCCATCCAGCATGCGCAATTTTTAGCTAATGAGAACGGGCAGCAAGGCATTGAACCGATTCACCTTTTGTCTTCGCTTGTCAGCCAAGAGGAAGGCTTTGTGGTGTCTGTTTTGAAAAAGCTTGAGGTAAGCCTACCAGCCCTCCGCGGAGATATTGATCGCATCCTTGATACCCT
>JAUPWK010000017.1 GCA_030916555.1 Patescibacteria group bacterium
CCGCTTCGCAGTCATTGGTCGATGGACCAAAGAAAGACGTGCGTGAGGGTCGGGCTGCGGCTGAAAATATCGTACCTACCACAACCGGCGCAGCTATTGCGGTTACGAAAACCATCCCGGAACTTAAGGATCGTTTTGATGGGCTTTCAGTACGTGTGCCGATTTCTACAGTGTCATTATCTGACATGACGTTTCTTTTGAAGAAGAAAGTAACCAAGGAAGAAGTAAACGCAGCTTTAGTGAAGGCGAGCAAACAGGCACATTGGAAGGGGTTACTTGGAGTAAGTTTTGAACCACTTGTGTCTTCTGATTACCGCGGTGACTCACGTTCTGCCATCGTGGATGCTGAGCTGACAAATGTGGTTGATGGAGATTTGGTGAAGGTGGTGGCCTGGTACGACAATGAATGGGGGTATTCGAATCGTTTGGCGGAGTTGGTACTCATGGCGGCGGAGTAACAGCATATGCGTGTTCAGACTGCGTTTGAGAAAATCGCGCTCGTGAATAACGGGTATATATTTGTAGCGAGCTTTGTGGGATTGCGTCTCATATTGGCGTTTGCATGCGCATTTATAGCTATGAACGCAACGCTGCCTTGGTATTTTCTTTTTGGTTTGTGGGGTGCGGCTTTTGCATTGGCGCTTGGGTTGTGTGTTCGTTTGGCGGCCTTTGGCCTTAGCGTAGCGGTCATTATTGTTTTTGCGACACGCATTGGTACATCGCTATCTGGCGAGCAGCTTTTGATTGGAATTGGTTTGGTGCTGTGTCTTGGGCTATTTATTGCTGGTGGCGGGGGACACGTGTTTGGACTTGATGGCATGGTGTATAGGAACATCCGTGAACGCAATTTACTTTCCAAATTGCTGTTCGGTTAGCATATGCCGGCAAAATTGAAAAAAGTCGTGATTCTTGGTGGGGGATTCGCAGGGCTTGTAACGGCTCGACGTTTAGTTCGAGCAGGGGTGGTTGACCGGCTATGCGAAGTTACGGTGATTGATGCTCATGATGCCCATGTATACACGCCATGGCTATACGAAGCTGCGTCCTGTGCGCTAGATGGTGAAACGCGTGCGACGAAGGAACGGATGCTGGGTAAAGCACATTTACCGTATGCTACATTGCCGGGATTTTCTCAGATTCGATTTGTGCGTTCGGTGATCCAGTTAATTGATACGCAGACAAAGTACGTTAATCTCGAACGAGGCAGAAAAATGCCGTTTGATATTTTGGTGATAGCCCTTGGCGCTGAGTCGAACTACTTCGGCGTTCCGGGTTTGCCGGAGCACGCTTTTACACTCAAGCATTTTGAGGATGCAAAAAAAATTCACGATGCAACTGAGAGGCTTTTTGATGTTGCCACAGCTCGTCAGCCAAAATATATCGTGATCGCCGGAGCTGGTCCAAACGGCATGGAGTTCGTGAGCGAGCTTGCTCACACGTTGCGGGCACTTGAGCGTCGTGCCAAAATTCAGTATGGAGCGGTGAAAATTGCTTTAGTCGATCCGTCGCCGGAGCTGTTTACGGTTTTGCCACCAGCTCTTCGTGTTAAAGCGGTACGTCGTTTTGAGAGGCTCGGTGTAGAACTTCGCGCCGGATTACGTGTGGCAGAGGTAACGAAAGGGACGGTAAAGGCTTTTACGGCTACCGGAAAATCAACTGATACTCTCGAGCTGCCAGCGGATTTATGTATCTGGTCGGCGGGCATTAAAATGAGTCCACTCATTCAGTTACTGCCATTTTTAAAAGATGATCGTGGGCGTATTGTGCTTGAGAATACCTACCAAGTAGCGGGTCACCCAGGAATTTTTGCGGCTGGTGATTGCGCGAGCCTTATCAATCCTCACACGAAGAAAGCGGATCCGCAGAGCGCTCAGGTCGCGCATTATCAGGCACACGATTTAGCACGGAACATCGTTTCCTTCCTTGAAGGAAAGCCACTTTACTCCGCACGACTTCCAAAACGCTGGGCCTTTTTTTCTGCTTTAGGTGGCCATTACGCGGCTGGAACGCTTGGCGGTATTCGGTTTTCTGGACGGATTGCTTTTTGGCTACGCCGATTTGCTGATCTATATTATTTTTTAGCGCTTCTTCCTGTTACGGTCGCCGTACGCTTTTGGCTTGATGGTGTACGCTTATACGGAAAGAATGATCGTTAGTGTATGAAACTTCGCACTTGGGGACCCAAAGATATTACGTCGGGAACACGTGTTTTTCTTCGAGTGGACGCAAATATTCCCGTCGAGCATGGCCGAGCAAAAGACGGGGGAGTATTTGGTCGTATTTCTCAGGCACTGCCAGAAATCGATGCGCTGCGGAAGCGGGGAGCCATAATTATTCTTGCTTCTCACCTTGGCGACCCAGGGGGGAAGGCAAAGAACGACTTGTCACTTGCTCCGGTTGCAAAGGTTTTTGAGCGTCGGTTGCAACGTACGGTGTCGCTTGTACAGAATTTTGATCTTCCGGTCTTGCGTCCTGGCGAGCTTTGCATGCTCGAGAATTTACGTTTTGATCCTGGTGAGGAAAAAAATAGTGACGCCTTCGCATGGCGCCTTGCCAAGCTTGCGAATGTGTATGTGAATAATGCTTTTGGCGTGTGTCACCGCCGTCATGCCTCGGTTCATGCTATTACGCGGCACCTTCCAAGCTTTGCCGGAGAGTTGGTGCGGCGTGAAGTTGAGGAATTATCAGCAAAGCCCGCAAAACCATTTGTGCTCGTTATGGGCGGAGCGAAGATCGCTACCAAGATTGGCCTACTTGAACAGCTTGGCCCTCAGGCGGATAGGATTTTGTTGGCTGGTGGTGTTGCGGTGACATTTTTAGCGGCCAGTGAAGTAGCATTGCCGGCATATCCGGCCGCACTCATGCAAGAATCAGATATTGCACTTGCGCGAAAATTATTGCGTACTTTTGGCAGGAAGATTGTTTTACCCACGGATCTGGTTGCTCATCCAAAGTTGCACATTGTTGCTGATATCGGCCCTGAAACGAGGGAGGCTTTTGCACATGAGCTACATAAAGCAAAGACAATTATCTGGAATGGCCCAGCAGGTATTATCGAAAGGCCTGATGGCAAAGATGGGACATTGTCACTAGCCCAATCAATGTTTGAAAGTAGCGCGCGGGTGGTTACCGGCGGGGGTGAGACCGTAGAATTTTTAGAGTCACATAAAATGCTGAAAGGTTTTGCACACGTTTCAACGGGAGGCGGGGCGATGTTGGCATTTTTAGGCGGTGAACGTTTGCCGGGTATTGAAGCACTCCGGATGTAGTGCATGTTATAATTTTTTTAATATGTTAGAACGCATTGAGTCAGTCCACGCCCACGAAATTCTTGATTCTCGTGGCAATCCCACTGTGCAGGTTACGGTTGTTTTGAAAAACGGTACACGAGGTGTCGCGGCTGTGCCTTCGGGGGCGTCTACGGGAAGCCATGAAGCACTTGAACTTCGTGACGGGGATAAAAAGAGGTATCGCGGACTTGGGGTACTCAAGGCGGTGAAGAACGTGAATGGACCGATTGCAAAGGCGCTAAAGGGTCACGATGTTTTTGATCTTCAGGGTATAGATGACGCCATGCGCGTGCTTGATGGCACTGAAAATAAACGTAAGCTAGGAGCGAACGCGATTTTGGGTGTATCGCTTGCTTGTGCGCATGCGGGAGCAAAACGAGCAAAGATGCCGCTCTACGCATATCTGCGCGATGTTTATAATTTGACCTACAAAGGTTTTAAGCTCCCGGTTCCGCTCATGAATGTGTTTAATGGCGGAAGGCATGCGGATACGAACCTTGATATGCAGGAGTTTATTATCATTCCTGTTGGTTTCAAGACATTCTCCAGACAGCTTCAGGCGGGGAGTGAAATTTTTCACGCACTTGGAGATGTACTTCAGGCAGACGGTCTTGATACTGATGTTGGCAATGAGGGAGGATACGCCCCGGACGTGGGGAGGACCGAGCAGGCACTTGAGTATCTTATGAAGGCGGTCAAGAAAGCAGGGTACAAGCCGCGCAAGGAAGTGCGTTTTGGTATTGATGTTGCCGCTAGCGAGTTTTTTGATGATCGTACAGGAAAATATATCCTGAAGACTGACCGACGCAAAATGACTGGTGATGAAATGATTGCTCTCTATGAAGCTTGGCTCAAGAAGTACCCGATGCTTTCGATTGAAGATGGATTAGCTGAAGATGAATGGGCGGATTGGCAGAAACTGACGCGTCGCTTGGGTTCTGATTTGTTGCTCATTGGCGATGACTTGTTCGTGACCAATAAAGAGCGCGTTCAGCGCGGTCTTGATGAGGGCGTTGCGAACGCGGTGCTTGTGAAGGTGAATCAAATCGGAACATTGTCAGAAACCATGGAGACCATTCTGCTTGCACAAAAGCATCATTATAAAATCATTATTTCGCATCGCTCCGGCGAAACGACCGATACCACGATTGCTGATTTGGCGGTGGCGGTAAACGCGGAATATATTAAATCAGGTGCCCCGTCTCGATCTGAGCGTCTGTGTAAGTACAATCGACTTCTTGAAATCGAGGAAGAGCTTGCTGAGTAAATTTGGCTTTAACTAGCTAAATTTAGGCAAACAACCTAAAAAGACCAATAAAACCGCGGAAATGTTGACATTCCTGCGGTTTTTACGTACTTTAAAGCGTTCGTTTTAGGGCATCGGCATAGTGTCATGCTCAAACGATCAACCCCGAGGTGCTTCAATGCGCGTCTTGCTCCTGTGTTTCTCGGCCTTTTTGGCTGGGTGTTACACCCCCCGGTTGCCGATCGACGAGACGGTGACCACCACGACCACGACGACCGGCGATGCCGACACGGATTCGGACGCGGATTCCGACACCGATACCGATGCTGACACCGATACGGTGACGCCTACCGGTGATACCGCGTCGACGACGACTTCCACGGGTGGTTCCGGGACCACCGGCGTGACCGCCGACACGGGGTCGATCGCCACCGGGGACACCGGTACTCCGGCCTGTGTGCCGGTGGCCGAGGTCTGCGACGGGATCGACCAGGACTGCGACGGTGTGGCCGACAACGGCCTCGACGTCACGCTCCACGAGGACGCTGATGGCGACGGCTACGGTTCGGCGGCGGAGCAGATCTTCGCCTGCGACGCCGATACCGCCGGCTTCGTGGCCGACGGTACCGACTGCGACGACACGGACGCGTCCGCGCACGTCTTCACCGACTGGTACCTGGACGAGGACGGCGACACCTTCACGGATGCCGTCGTCAGCGCCTGTGGCAACGGCGGGCTGGCGGCGTACCTGCCCTCGCCCTCGACGGAGGTCGACTGCGACGACACCGACGAGGAGATCAACCCGGGCGCCGTGGAGATCGTCGGCAACTGCATCGACGAGAACTGCGATGGGATCGTCGGTGCCGGCTGTAGCTCCTGTCCGGCGGGTCAGTCCGTCATGGAGTTCGAATACACCTCCGAGCCTGGCGCCACCAACGTGGTGGTGTCGGTGGAGCAGGACAACTTCGGGATGAACGTCATCTTGGAGGGGTCGCCCGTCGGTTGGCACGTTGCTTCTGACATCGATTTGGTGACGAACGTCACCATGGTCAACGTCTGGAGCGACACCTGTGTCCCGGACGCGACGTTGTGGCAGGCCTCGGCCAGCTTCGACGGCGGCTGGGATTGCGTGGGGGCTCTCGCGAGCTTCCGTGGGTCCTGGCGGGTGTACGACGAGGACGGGGTCCTTCAGTCCTCCACCTACGTCCTGAACGGACTCGGTGGGTGTGAGCTGCAGGTGCAGTAGCTTCGCCTCGGGCGGAGCGCGTAACAGGGCGGTCATGACGAAAGTCGTGACTGCCCGTTTTTTTAGCTTTCGTGATCGTAATGCCAGCCGCTTACCCTTTCTTTAAATGATGTCTTCATGGTGCTTGCGCGTTGCCAGGCGCCGCTCCCGTATTTATCTGTAACCTTATCAAGAGCCTGCAATACACGAGCTTTGCGGCGTTCTTTGTCAAAGAGGGAGTCACTACCGCCGATTGGTAAAAGCCCAGAGGCGGACACGCCTATGAGTCGGACGCCTTGTGTGATATCGATTTTTTCCTTCATGACTTCCCAGGTTGTGTTGGCAATTTCAAGTCCGTCAATGAGTGGGTCTTTGCAGCGCCTGTGAAAGCTGTAGCCACCAAAATCGCCGTAACGAACATAGCCGGAAACGTGAGTAGCAATGAATTTCTGTTTGCGCATACGCCAAGCCACCCTGTCTGCGAGCGCGAGTAAGTTCTGATAGATTTCGTGATCCGTTTTGAGGTCGTGAGGGAAGGTGTAAGAGTTACCAATAGATTTTGGATCGTCGATAGCTTCGAGTTCGTCAGACCCAAGGCCGCGAGCTGAGTTAAACAGAAAATAGCCGTAACTTTTGAATTCGCTG
This sequence comes from Patescibacteria group bacterium, assembly GCA_030916555.1. Taxonomy (GTDB): domain Bacteria; phylum Patescibacteriota; class Patescibacteriia; order UBA9934; family UBA9934; genus JAGORL01. Next base: position 6,407 of record JAUPWK010000017.1, read on the forward strand.
AGAAGGAGCGAGAGCGGCAATCGCCGCAAGGTAGCGACTGAAGTCGCACCGAGTCTTTCGAGATGTTTCTCAATGCGCCTTCCAATTCCACAAAAATCAGCCAACGGTCGCGTGAGCACAAAATCCTCAGCTTCGTGGGGTGGAACGCACGTGAGTCCGTTTGGTTTTTTAGACTCTGAGGCAAGTTTTGCAAGAAACTTATTGGCCGCGATGCCGATTGATACCGTGCAGTACTCTCCGCATTCATCCTTGATGTCAGCTCGAATTTTTTGAGCCAGAATGGTAGCGCCAAGATAATCGCCCCCGGACGCGCAGGTAATATCTGCAAAGGCTTCGTCGGTACTGAATTGCTGCACGCTATCAGCGTAACGTCTTAAAATAGCCATGAAGCGACTGGTGATTTCCCCGTATTTTTTTGGGTCACCTGGAATGACAAGCATCTCGGGGCAGATTTTTCTGGCTTGCCAGGTGCCCATGGCGGTTTTTACGCCTCGTTTTTTAGCCTCCCGTGACGCAGTGGTGACCACTGAGCGTTGAAATGACAACTGGTCGATTCTGATCCTTTGGCTGCCACGATGCGCCATAGCAACGTCAATGGAGTGTCTGCCCTTGCCTGCGACCGCAATGGGTAGACCACGTAAAAATGGATTTGCTTGTTGTTCGACTGAGGCAAAATATGAATTGAAATCCAGGTGCAGAATAATTGCCATAGTGCAAAAAGACCCTGAGCGTAGGCGAAGGGTCTCGTGAATAATGTATTGGAGGGGCTTATTTCCAGTTTTCTAGGTCCTTCGCGTTCGTTTAGGGTCTAGGTGTTAGGGGGCATAAACTTCAACCAGGCGCCATTCGAGGGTTTCGGTATCGAGTTTGAGTTTCATGAAATTTGCGGCATCTGAAACTGAAAAGTAGAAAATACGTTTTTGGCCTTCACGCGCCCCATGTACAAGATTCACTTTATCGATATCGTAAACTTTGGTTCCCCAGCGTACGCGCTTTGGCTTAATTCTGCGTCCGGTAAAATCTACCGAAACATCGACTGGGTCATTCATGAATTCATGCATAGGAAGACTAAAGTTCCGACCACAATTTTTATACTTTAATCTAACGTAACTTATATTTCAGTGTGACGTGGCTTGGGAGACTCATGAAATCCATGATCTGTCGGGTATGCTGTCTGAGTTTGCGCTTATTGAACCAGATTCGAGCAACATGCTGAATTTCTGAACGTGGCATGATGGGGCGTTGATGGGGGATTTGAATTTGAGATTCGGATTTTGGAGTGCGATAAACAGAGGCCACGTGATAGTGGCGAAGCGTTGTTGTTGTCATATGGCTTCGATGAAGAAAGCGTTGTCTTAGAGATTGTGAAACTTTCGCATCACTGCTCTGACGATGCCCTGGATGTTGATGTCACCTCTTACAATAATTGGTTGCATGGTGCTATTAGCAGGCTGAAGTCTGATGTATCCCTTTTCTCTGTAAAAGCGTTTGAGCGTGGCATATGCGTTATCAAGTAATGCGACGACGATATCACCATTTTTCGGGGAGGGATTTCTTTCTACAATGACGTAATCACCATCGAAAATCCCATCCTCAATCATGGAGCGTCCTTTAACTTTGAGTACATAGGAGTTTATGGCGTCCATCACGAAGTCTGTGGGAATGGCCATGGTTTCTCTTTCTTCCACGGCTTCAATGGGTTCACCTGCAGTAATGAGGCCAGCAAGTGGGAGCATGACAGCAAGGGGAGAGAGCGGAGCGGTTTCCACCACCTCAATTGACCTTGCGATTCCATGTTCGCCGGTGTTGATGACGCCTTTTTCACACAGCGCTTTAATGTGTTGGTGAACCGTTGCTGGAGATGAGAGTCCGAGCTTTTCTGCAATTTCGCGATATGATGGCGTATAGCCATTCTTTCGTACAAAGCCCTCTATGCAGTCGAGAACTTCACGCTGTTTTTTGGTGAGCGGAGGTAACATAGAATTGAGGTTACGTTCTCCTTATGTTCGTACTATACACGAACAGAAACCGAACGACACTTCTGGGTGGGGATAACAAAAAAAACACCGCCCAAGTTGGACGGTGTTTTTTGTTTTATCGGCGACCGGACTTGGCTGAGCCGCGGCTTTGTGGACGGCGGCTGGCACCACGACTACGAGGTTCGTAGCGGTAAGCTGGTGCATCTTCGTCATCGATGATGATGCTTCTTGGAATGCTTGGAGTGGTTGAAACTGGAGCTTTGAAGGTATCTTCACGGCGCATGTATGGCGGACGTGGATTGACCGCCTTCGTGCGTACGCCACGATCGATAAAGCGACCTTGACCACGACCACGAATATTCATAGCTGGTCGATTCCCGCGGCGATCATCACGCTCTTCACGACCACGAGCAGGCGGAGCGGCAACTTCAATCAATTTATCTGGCATCTTGCTAATCACCAAGCGATTACGGATGAGGCGTTCGATAGAGCGAATGTCATCGCGTTGATCTGGGGTAGCAAATGAGATAGCGCGACCAGTGGTTCCAGCGCGACCCGTGCGACCAATACGGTGGACGTAATCTTCTGAGTTATCAGGTAGATCCATGTTGATCACGAGACCAATACCTTTAACGTCAATACCGCGGGCTGCAATATCCGTAGCCACCAGGACGCGATACTTGCCGGTTTTGAAGCCATCAAGTGCTTGGCGACGCTGAGCAAGAGAGCGGTTGGAGTGGATTTCTGCGGCGGTATGGCCCATGGCAATCACGGCTGCACAGGTTTGGCGTGCGCCGAATTTGGTGCGCGTAAAGACAAGCACCGTGCCTGAGAAATCCGCCAAAATGGTAGCGAGCAAGCTGCGCTTTTTTGACTTCTCTACAATAAAGAGTTCCTGTTGCACACGCTCTGCCGCTGTTCCCGCAGGAGCAACTTCAATACGCGTTGGTAGCTTCATGTGGCTGGTGGCGATCTTTACGATGTCCGTTGGCATGGTGGCCGAGAACAGCATGGTCTGACGATCCTTAGGAACGGTCAACAAGATTTTATTGATCTGTGGAGCAAAACCCATGTCTAACATGCGATCAGCTTCATCGAGAACCAGAATTTTAATATCATTCAAATTCACGGTGCGCTGCTCAAGGTGATCGATGAGGCGCCCCGGAGTGACTACGAGGACGTGGGGATTGGTGCGCAAGGCGCGCTTTTGTTTCTCGATATTTTCACCGCCGATCAAAACGGCAGTGCGCATACCAATTTTTGAACCGATACGACGCAAAGATTCCTCAACCTGGATGGCGAGTTCACGTGTTGGCACAATAACCAAGCCACGGCCCTTAAACATGGCCAAGCGTTGAATCATTGGGATACCGAAGGCAAGCGTTTTGCCGGTTCCAGTTTGAGCGATACCAATGACGTCCTGACCTTGAATGGCAACAGGAATAGCCTTGGCCTGAATTGGAGAAGGCGTAATGAAATTGGCGCTGTGGAGAATTGAAAGTAAGCTCGGGTTAATACCTAAACCGGTAAAACCCGAAGATGGGGTTGGCGTCTGTTCTGACATAGTTTTGTATGACTCGTACCCCTAGAAGTCATGACAAATATGCCAAGCTGAGGTTCGAGACCGCCGGCTTCTCCAGGCTCCCATTTCTCTAAAAGAGGGGTAATGAGGGGAGATGCAACAAAAAGCGGTATAAGTAAGGCCGAGACTATAGCAGAAAACAATAAAAACGTCAAATATTCGCCCTAAATTCAATTAAAAACGCCCCTGACAGTGGTCCAGGGGCGAGCACCAAGCGGTGTTGAGCTTGATGAGCTGCTAGTTCGGTTCGGGCCGCGCATGGAGGGCTCGGCCGTGGTAGCTGGCGTAGTCGGGGTCGGGAAGGTGATGCCCCGTGATGTGCGGCCTGACAACTGAAACCTCGATGCGGTCATGGCTGGCAGGATTCACCACCAGACTGAGCGCAATGTTACCCACGGTTGCGAACACGAGTCGTTCGAGCTCGTAATCATGGATTTCGTCCGCGTGCAGGGTTTCGCCTGGCAGCGGGGTGATGTGGAAGGTCTCTCCCTCGTATTTCAGACGATCTCCGAGGAGTTTGAGGCCTTCCTCTGAGAAGACTCCGAGTGGAGCTACGATGCGGAGCTCTCCGCCGACGATTGTGGATATGTGTAATCTCGTTTTGAACAGTCTAACCTCCCTGTGCAAAGGAGCTCAAGATTAGCAAGAATTTCGCTAAAAGTCAAACATTCTTGCCATTGTCGGCGTGAAGCTTTAAACTGCGCGCACGTATGTTAAAAGCCGTTGAAG
>JAUPWK010000093.1 GCA_030916555.1 Patescibacteria group bacterium
GATTGCTTTCTGGTTTGGTGGTCTCGGACTCACTTGGTTGTTCCTGTCCTTTGAAGAAATTCAGATTTTTGGCGCCCGTTTCTGGTTCTTGCTCCTGATGGCGATGTTAATTGTAACGAGCGTTCGTTTGGGGATGTATGTGAAGAAAGAGGTTCCTCGCTTACGTTTACTCGAACAGTCAAAGGCCGAGGCAAATAAGTATCTTCCTCGCCGACGCTAAGTTTGGCACTGTCGCAATCTGCGCTGTTATGCCTCATGCTCGTCGACTTTTTGGTGATAGTGCAGAACAGACAGCGGAACAGTTTCTGATTAAAAAGGGTTACGTTATTCTTGATCGACAATTTTTAACACGTGTCGGAGAAATCGACCTCATTGCCAGGCAGGGTGATGAGGTCGTTTTTGTTGAAGTGAAAGCTCGACACACGGATGCCTTCGGCTATCCTGAGGCTTCCGTTACTCCTACGAAGTTACGGAAAATCGCAAAAACCGCACTTTTATATCTGCGACTCAAGCAACTTGAGGAGAGCAATATTCGGATTGATGTGATTGCAATTGAGCACCAGTTTTCACCTCCTCGAATTACGCATTTTGAAGGTGTTGGCTAACTTGCATACTTTTTGTACACATGTTAGGCTATTTTTATCTGGACTCGGCTGAAAGCCGAGTTCGTGTTTTATCAGACTTTCCTATGTCATCACCTATTGAACAAGCTATTCGTCAGATTTGTGAGGAAAAAGGTCTTTCCTATGAATCCGTGATTGAAACTATTGAGTCAGCTTTGGCAGCTGCCTACCGTAAAGATTTTGGTGATAAGTATCACAATCTTGAGGCAGAATTTGATCCAGAGTCTGCAAACGTAAAGGTTTTCGATGTCAAAACTGTAGTTGAAGACATTACTCCAGAAGAGCTGGAAGAATTCCGTAAAAAAGAGGCTGAGGAGAACGCTGCTCGTGAGGCGCGTCGTGCTATGGGCGATTTCATTCGTGAAACCGAAACCGTGGCGGGTGAAGACGCTCCAAAATTCAACCCAAAGACAGATGTCATGTTGTCTGACGCTAGAATTTTGAAAATGAGCGCCAAAGTTGGAGATGTCATGCGTACGGAATTGCCAATCCCAGGTGAATTTGGACGCATGGCAGCCATGACCGCGAAGCAGGTGATTACGCAGAAGTTGCGTGAAGCTGAGCGTGAAATCATTTTTAATGAGTTCAAGGGTGTAGAAGGTACGGTTATCACCGGTACGGTGCAGCGTCATGAGGGCCGGATTATTTTGGTTGACATTGGTCGCACGGCCGGAATTTTGAAACCAGAAGATCAGATGCAGGGAGACCGATATCGTTCTGGAGAGCGAATCAAGGTGTATGTTCGCGAAGTGTCACTTGGACCCCGTGGGCCACAGATTTTGCTGTCACGTACGCACGAAGCTTTGTTGCGTAGCCTCTTTGAGGTTGAAATTCCTGAGATTGGAGAGGGGATTGTAGAGATTAAGGCTTTAGCTCGTGAGGCAGGAGCTCGAACCAAGATTGCGGTGACGTCTCGTGATGCACAGATTGATCCAATTGGTGCATGTATTGGTCAGCGCGGTACTCGTATTCAAACCATCATTGCTGAGTTGGCTGGGGAAAAGATTGATGTTATTGAATGGAATGAGAATCCAGCAGAATTTTTGCGCAATACGTTGGCTCCAGCAAAGGTATTGAACGTTGACCTCAATGAAGAGGAACGTGTTGCGAATGTATTAGTCTCACCAGACCAGTTGTCTTTAGCTATTGGTCGTGGTGGTCAAAATGTACGCCTGGCCTCACGTCTCAGCGGATGGAAAATTAATATTCAAGAGGATCGAACCGAGGCGGCTCCGGCAGCTGAGGCTACTCCAGAAGAAGTGCCTGCAGATGTTCAGACTGAATAGTTTGTATGGGTAATATTTTCTTTGTCGCCCTGTATCAGCCACTCTATAACTTGCTGGTCATTCTCTATAACTTCTTGCCATGGGGTGGTGTTGGCTTGGCGATTATTTTAGTCACCATCCTGATTAAATCGGCGGTTTTCCCGCTCACCTTTAAATCCATGAAGGTGCAGAAGGAAATGCAAGAAATTCAGCCCAAGATCAACGGTATCAAGGTTAAGTACAAGGACAACCAAGAAGAGATGGCGAAGCAGCTCATGGCGGTGTATAAGGAGCACAAGGTGAATCCTTTTGCGTCCTGTCTGCCAACCATTCTCCAGTTGGTCATCTTCATCACCCTATACCGAGTTTTGTCAGCAGGAATTGGTACGATTGATGCTGAGGTGCTCTATCCGTTTGTGCATAATCCTGGGGTTATGCAGCATATGTTCCTAGGCATGGATCTGACAGTTATCTCCATTCCATTGGCGATCTTGTCTGCTGCTATGCAGTTCATTCAGGCAAAGCAGATGATCTCAAGTCGTCCGCCAAAAGAGGTGCGTGAAAATGCTGCAACGCTTGATGAGGACGTTACGGCCAACATGAACCGCATGATGCTTACCGTGCTTCCGATTATGATGCTGGTGCTTGGCGTTACGAAGTTGCCGGGAGGTACAACGCTGTATATTTTCGTGAGCACCTTGCTGACGTATATCCTGTACGCAATTTTCATCAGTCCTCCTCATATGTTGAAGCGGAAAAGTGCATCAGCGACTGAGGTTCCTAAGCAGTTGAACTAATAAATACCCCGCATCCTTAAAATGGTGCGGGGTATTTTGTATACTGTAGGTAACTATGTCCCGACAAATTTTTCGACGCGTTTTTTTGGGTGTCGGGTTATTGATAGGCGGAAGCCTGATCGCGATTCTTATTCAGCAAACCGGGCCGCGAGATCTTGTTGAGCATCTATTGCTCTTTGGAGCTTTGCCGTTGTGCGGATTTATTGCCTTGTCGTTACTGAACTTTTGTTTATATACCTGGCGTTGGAAATTGATTTTAGATGGCATGGTAGAGCGTAAGCAGCGCTTGTCATTTGCGCGGCTGTTCATGCACAGGATGAGTGGGTTTGCGGTGGGATACCTGACTCCGGCCGCTCAGGTGGCTGGGGAACCGGTAAGAGTGGCACTAATCAAGGGTGACGGCGTTCCGCTTCAGCCGGCAACGAGTTCAGTTGTGCTCGATCTTGCCTTTGAGGTGACGTCATTTGTTGTTTATGTGATTGCGGGTCTTGCACTAGCATTTGCTGACGGTCTCGGTGCGGGAGGGGCATTGCTTTGGCCGCTTGTGTTTGTGCTTGTTCTGCTAGCAATCATGGGAAGTTTTTTTGTATTTACGGTTTCTGGAGCTGGATTTTTTCACCGCCTCGCCAACGTGCCGCCTTTGAATAAGCTGAAGGCTATGAGAAAGTTTTCGCTTTGGCTTGAACAGACTGAAGCACTCATGACGAAGTTCTTTGCTGGAAAGAAGTTAAAGATCCTTACTATTGTTGGGTTGTCATTTGTCATGACGGCCTTCAGGGCGGTAGAGGTATTTTTCATTACGTATTTCTTTGGAGTATCAATCTCGCTTGAGGATGCATTTCTCATGAGCACACTGCCGGGCGTAGCTTTACTTTTGCCAATTCCAGGAGGCTTGGGAGTCTTTGAGGGGAGTAACGCGGCTATGTTCGCTTTGCTCGGCATTGAGATTAATCCAGTAGCCTTTACCATGATTGTAAGAGCCAGAGACCTGTTGTTTATTGCCATTGGGGTGCTTCATGCGGTATTACGGGGGGAGAGGATAGTTTATGCCAAACGATCTTGAACTGAGCATTTTTCGCACCTTGGCATATTTTGCGTATTTCAAATATCCGCTGACAAGTTTTGAGATTTGGAAGTGGC
>JAUPWK010000094.1 GCA_030916555.1 Patescibacteria group bacterium
ACGGAGACACCGTAGTCCTCGCTACTGCAGTGCTTTCAAAAGACGTACGCGCCGGACTCGACTTCTTCCCACTTATGGTTGATTTCGAGGAAAAGCTCTATGCCGCGGGTCGGATTAAGGGTTCACGATTCATCAAACGCGAAGGTCGTCCAACCGACGAAGCTGTACTCGCGGCCCGTTTTATTGATCGCGCAATCCGCCCACTCTTCAACCAGGACATCAAAAACGATGTTCAGGTGATTGTGTCCGTACTGGCATTCGATGGCAAGAACGACGCCGACGTACCCGGCCTTATTGCTGCCTCGTGTGCGCTCCACTTGTCTGACATTCCGTGGAATGGCCCAATCGCTGCTGCTCGCGTGAATAAGTTAGACGGTCAATACCTCTTGAACGGCACATACGCAGAACGTGAACTCGCAAAGTTCGACGTTGATGTCGCCGGCACCGCTGAAAAAGTCATCATGCTTGAAGCTGGCTGTGATGAAGCCCCAGAAGCCGACGTGCTTGAGGCTATTAACTTTGGCCAAACCAGCCTCGCATCTGTAATTGCCCTGATTGAGGAAGTTCGCGCTGACCACGGTAAAACCAAACTCGACCTCACTTCAGCAAAAACTGATGAAGATCGAGCCAAGGCCGCCAAAAAAGCGGACGTTGTCGCCAAGATGAAACCATTCGCAATGAAAACCATTAATGAGCTGTTCTTTGGAGCACCAAAAGCTACCAAGACCGAACGCGCTGAAGCAAAGGGAACGCTTAAAGCCAAAGTTGCCGAGTTCCTTAAGGCCGAACAGCTCGACGATGAATCAATCAAAATGGGATTATCTGCCCTTGGTGACTTCTTAGATGAGGCTATCACGCGCTCAATTTTGGACAACAAAAAGCGTGTTGATGGTCGTGGTATTAACGAAATTCGTACACTTCACGGCGAAGTCGCCCTGCTCCCGTGTGTTCATGGTAGCGGTTACTTTACCCGTGGCGAAACTCAAGTACTCTCCGTGTGTACGCTTGGTGCCCCTGGCGACAAACAAACGTTAGACGGCATGGAGTTAGTTGGAGAGCGCCGCTTCATGCATCACTACAACTTCCCTCCATTCTCGGTTGGAGAAGCTAAACCACTTCGTGGTGCTGGTCGACGCGAAATTGGTCATGGCGCTTTAGCTGAAAAGGCATTGGCATACATGATCCCAGATGCAGAGACCTTCCCATATGCCATTCGCGTTGTGTCTGAAACCCTCATGTCGAACGGTTCAAGCTCAATGGCATCAACCTGTGGCACCACGCTCGCTCTTATGGACGCTGGAGTACCAATCAAAGCCCCTGTTGCAGGTATCGCCATGGGGCTTGCAAGCGACGGCGAACGCTACCAAGTGATCACCGATATTCAAGATCTTGAAGACGGAGAGGGTGGCATGGACTTCAAAATCACCGGTTCGAAAAATGGTATTACCGCCATTCAGCTCGACACCAAGACCGACGGTCTGCCACGTGAGGTGGTCGTTGAAGCAGTCACCAAGTCTCGTGAAGCCCGACTCCAAGTACTCGATGTCATGAGCAAGGCAATTGCCGAGCCGCGCGCCGAGCTTTCACCAAATGCACCACGCATTCTGAAGCTCCGCATCAATCCAGATAAGATTCGTGAAGTCATTGGCCCAGGAGGAAAAATGATCAACGAGATTATCGCGAAAACCGGAGTTTCAGGTATCGACATTGAAGATGATGGTTTAGTGCTCATCACCGCCGTCAACGGAGACTCGGGTAAAGCTGCCTTTGATTGGATTAATAACCTGACCCGAGAAGTGCAAGTAGGTGAACTCTTCACTGGTGAGGTGGTTCGACTCATGGATTTTGGTGCCTTTGTTCAGATTCTCCCTGGAAAAGATGGTCTTGTTCACATTTCTGAACTGGCTCCTTGGCGCGTTGATCAAGTCACCGACATTGTAAAAGTTGGTGACACTGTCAAAGTGAAGGTAATCGAGATCGATGAAAAGGGACGCACGAACCTGTCCATGAAACAGGCCGAGGGTAATGTGTATACTGATGAAATGAAAAACAAAGCCCAGAAAGGCGGTGGACCAAGCTCATACAAGTCGAGCTCAAAGCCTACTGGAGGTCGCCGACCATAACCTCAGCTCAAATGTCTCGTGAGCGTTTAGCTATTCCACTAAGCACAAACCCAACCCGCCAAAAATTTTGGCGGGTTGTTGGACTTTTGATACTTGCAACAGTCTGTCTGACATTGGGCTTCCTCATTGACCGTATGTGGCACTACCGCAGTACCGCCGCGCAATGGCCCGCCAACGCAACAGCAGAACTACGTATCATTAAAACTCCTCGAACTTCGACACTCGTTGAAAATCAATTCGGAAGCACGACCCAAGTGCTTCCCGGCACTCCATGGACTATCACTGAAGCAATGGCCTGGTCAGCACGAGAGTTCAATCTTTACGTAAACACAAGTGAGATTGTAGGCGTACGCGTTGATGGCGACATTCCAAGTGACGTTCAATCTGCTCTAAAAAATTGGGGCTGGAAAACACTCGCATACAGACAGCAAACACTCATTTATCGAGAAGGTGCCGCTGACCCGCTCCCAGCCGCTCGGCACATAAATCCTTGGCTAACGGTGCCGTATTTCAACGGCACATATACAACCATATCCGCAAGCGGCAAGGCGACGAGTCTACCCATTCATATCAGCCCCACAGGCTTAACGCTTCCAGTGAACATGGAGCGTTTCGTTCCCACTACGGACCTCACCCTACCGGAAGATACCGAGCTCATTGGCTCATTTTCCATTCCAAAAGAAGAATCAAGAGCCTTCTTTCCTCAAAACATCTCTGCGGCCTTTCCAGGATTACAACTCCTCAATGAAACCTCGCTTCAATCCGGCATTGATCTCCTCCTCGGTATCGACAACTCCGGGCTAGCATTTTTAGCAGCCGGGAAAGCCACAAGTTTCGATCTTGAACAACTGGGGGCTATCGCTACCGAAGGGGTAGCGCTTCAAAATTTGTCTACAACCGCGTTGACATCTGATGATTTTACGAATGTTACAGAAATTCGTAGCACCGGAGATACAAGCGTTGATGTTAACGCGGACAATACGCTGAGTTCAGCTGTAGCAAAAAACTCATCCGGCGATATTTTTAGACTAACACAATCGCCCACAGCCCTTATTATCAGCAATCGCCCAACAAATATCGGTAAAAAACAGATCGGTTACGCCTCAACCTGCCTCAAACACGCTTCCGGATTCATAAGACCATTCGATCTCTTAGCACAGGTTCCAACACTTGAAGGCACTCTCGGCAACAGTCCATCAGCAAAAATCATGCATGCGAATGAAATCGCCTTTCGCAAACATTGGCTAAAAATTTGTTGGTGATAACTTGGGGATAAATGTGGAAAATTCACGAAGTTATCCACATTACAGTGAATACAAATTGTGTTTTTGTTATCCACAATGACATATCAACCATATATCTATTGATGAAAATGCCTGTTTACATTTTGTGTTCAAGGGGGCTATCATTTCTATGTAACCGTTCTTTCTCATCACTCGTTTCTCGGTAACCTATTCCGAGAGATGACTTAGGGGAAGTTTCCCGAAGCCCCACAAAAATCTTCGGGAAACACCTCACTGCTGTACTCAACCTTTGAAGCATTGGGCCAGTCTCGCTGCGTACTAGAATGTACTCCGCATGCAGACAACCCGTGGAAGGGTAGAGCAGGTCGTCAGACAGCACGGCTTTGGTACGGCGCTGGAACGTTGAGTTGTGCGGTGATGCATATCACCACAAAACCCAACGCCTCCAGGGTAACCAACCTGCTACCCGGGGCGCTGCCACGCAGGAATTTTATCTATTTGCCTGACGTCACAGCACCCCTTTTCAGTTTATTGACAGTTCGCCTCTGTTCATGGATAGTGGATAAAGTAGCAATAATTGACCTTTGTATGAAGACGCGTTTTTTTGAAGAAATGAAAGCCGCACTCGCTCTCGAGAAAACGAAGCTTGAGGCCGAATTAGCGGGCCTCGCACACCGTAACGTTCGTCCGAATGAAGACGGGCAAACTTTTGAAGTTCAGTACAACAATTTTGGCGAATCAGAGGACGAAAACGCTTCAGAAATCGCCCAGTACGGAGACAACCTCTCTCTTGAACAGGAGCTTGAATCCGCCCTCAAAGATGTTGAGTCTGCCATGAAGGCTGTGGAAAACGGCACTTACGGCGTTTGCAAATACTGCAAGCAGGATATTGCTGAGGATCGCCTCCGCGCTCGACCCACCTCAACCTCTTGTATTGCTTGTAAAAAAACGCTAACCCAGGAGCTTTAGCATGTCATCACACAAGACCGTCATTGGGCTTGGAATTGTATGCGTAGGCATCGCTGATGCGATTTTCAAATATTTCGCCTTGCGATACCTTCCCGGAGAACAGACTGCCAACCTGCAGAGATCGGAAGAGCGTCG
>JAUPWK010000095.1 GCA_030916555.1 Patescibacteria group bacterium
TCGAGCGCCCCTGCGAGGGAGCTGGCGACCGCGATGTGGCCCGCATTGTGGGCGAACACGGCGTCCGGGACGCCGGTGACATCGGTCAGGGCTTGATCTTTCAGACCGGCCCATTCGATGGGCAGGCGCTTGCGCAGCGGTTGCTGCGTTCCGAGCTTCACGGGCACTGCCTGGACCAGCCATTCGCCCTTGCCGCCGGGCAAGACGACGAAGTGAGTGTCGGGGGACTCGGTGATGATCACTTCGTGCCAGGGCAGACCCTGTTCGAGGATGATCAGTCGCGAGCTCCGTGTCTTTGCGATTGCTGCCCTAACCAGTTCGGTTGCCTGGTACTGGGCTTCGCTGCGCACGATCAGCCGGTCGAGGTAGCGACCGACGAACCGTACTGCTTCCATGAAGGTAGCATCCTCGTCGCCGGTCTCGTCCCAGGCGAAGTTGAGCGCGTCGACGCAGTCGGCGAGGCTCGGGATGTCACGCGTCCGACGCTCCGGCTGCTGCCCGTTGTCGCGGGCATCCACCGGAACGATCAGTGCACGCTCGACCATGGCGGCCACGGCCGGGTTGGGGCAGATGTGTGCGTGATATTCGCGCCACACCAGTCCACAGCTCGACAGCTTCGTCCCGTCGTCGGGCCACTCGCCCGCGCCACCGGTCTGGTGGTGGTCGAAGCGACCCTGATCGGGGTCGTAGATCCGACCCGTATCGACGAGGATGTTGCATGCGTTCATGCCGGCCTGATCCCTGTGGTTCAGACGGACGACCTTAACGGGTATGTCCTCGCAGACGCGCAGCAGAAGCGCGATGGCCACCACCTCGTCGGTGTGAAACTTGCCGTTGTGCGTTCCGATTACCACTGGCATCAGAGCCTCCAGAATTGCGCAATCAAGCGCGGGTGAAACAGCTTCGAGCCTGAAAGCTCGACCTGTTATTTTAGCACAAAAACAGCCATTTGTCAATGTAAAATCGCGTAAATAAGCCATATTTTGGCAATTCTTTACTTTATTGCTTGGCTTACGCATAATGTCAGTATAAAAGTTGACACTGCGCGTATGGCAGACACGAAAGTGGTCATTTTGGCGGCGGGGAAGGGCACGCGGATGAAGGCGGAAGTGCCAAAGCCGCTGGTAAAAATCGCTGGAAAACCAATGGTTCAGCATTTATTGGACCGGGTTGAACAGGCGGGTATTGATGCCAGGCCTGTCATTGTAGTGTCTCCAGATGGTCTGCCACTTTTTCAGGCCGCCCTGGGCGAAAGGGCTGAATTTGTTTTACAGAGCGAACAACTCGGAACGGGTCATGCGCTCAAAATGGCACGCACTGCCTGTGGTGACGCTAAAGGTATTTTGGTGCTGTACGGTGATCACCCTTTTATTGAGGCTCGTGTCATGCATAAGTTAGTACAATTGGCTGATCGACACTCTGGAGCGCTCGTGATGCTGACCGCTAAGGTGCCGCATTTTTCGGCAGAGTACGAAGGTTTTAAGGCTTGGGGTAGGGTGTTGCGTGACGATGAAGGTAAGGTAATTGCTTTGCGCGAAAACAAGGACGCAACTGATGAAGAACGAGCCATTCAAGAGCTAAATCCAGCGATTTATGTTTTCCCAGCGCCTTGGGTTTGGGAACATCTTGAACAACTCAGCAATAAAAATGCGAGCGGTGAGTATTACCTGACTGACCTCGTAGCTAAGGCTTGTGAAACGCGTCGGGACATCGTGACAGAAACGGTTGATGCCTTGCAGGTGCTTGGCGTGAATACCCCAGATGAACTTCAACGGGCTGAGCACGCATATATAAAATCAGTATGAGCATACTCTCACGTCCCTTGGAGGAGGTACTCGCAGAGCTTGGTTTGTCTCCAAAAGACGTGACAGTGTATTTAACCTTATTACGTGAAGGGCCAAGCTCTATTCGCCAATTGGCCACTGCTACCAGGATTAATCGCGGTACGGTCTACGATGCTTTGAAGCATTTACAAACGCTTGAGCTTGTTCGTTTTTATAATCAAGAAACAAAGCAGTTTTTTGTGGCAGCACCACCGGCTAGGTTGCAAGAGTTAGCTACTTTACGTGCTCAAGAGATTGCTAAAGCTTCTCGTGATATGACGCATGTGGTGGCTGAGCTTGAAACCATGTATGCCTCAGGGGATCGCCAGCCGGTTGCCAGAATGTATGAGGGCGGAGAAGGGGTGCGTGCCATTCTTGAAGATGTTCTTGAGAGCATGACGAAGTCTAAGGAGACCGAGTATTTTGTGTATTCTTCCAGTTCTGTTCGTGAGGCTGGATTGTACGAGTCTTTTCATGATTATACGGAAAAGCGACTTGCAGCCGGAATCCACGTGAAGAATATTTCGATTGGAAAGGGTGGCAAAACTGCCGGACTTGATGAACGCAAAGTCGTCCCCGGACTTGAGGGTACGCCAACCTATATACTTATTTATGCTGGGAAGGTGGCTAATATTTTTTTGGATAAACAAGGCGAGCTCATGGGGTTGATTATTGAAAATCAAGGTATCTTTGCCACGCAACGAACACTTTTTCTTACGCTTTGGGAGCGGTTAGCGTAAAATGAGGCTTGTATGGAAAATCAATTTTGGTTAAGCGCGAAGCAACGCGCGGTACAGGTATTTATTCAGTTTGGAAAAGACACGGGAAATGTCTTTAACGCTCTTGGGGTTTGGAGTATCCTCTTTTTATTAGTTGAGATTATTCTTGGTTTGCTTCCGCTTGTTTCTGCACTTACTTTAGGGAAGACTGTTGATGCCATGATCGGAGCGCGTGGTATTGGGGTGGTGACAAGTGATGTGAACACCGCGCTTACACACTGGCTGATTATTTTGCTCGTCGGTTTTGTTGCGTATCTTTTCACTGTTCGTTTTACGGGTAAAGCTGCAGAGGTTGGGCGTGCTTTTCGTGATGGAATTTTATTTTTTAGTTTACTTGGATATTTTGTCACCATCCACCAGATATTTTTAGCCTTTGTACTTTTTATCGTGCTTGGGGTAGATGTATTTTTTTCTGATCTCCGGGTGAAGGTTGCTAGCCTTTTAGTGACGTTGATTACAGGAAGTTTGGTTGCGCACACGCTTATCCGGTATACAGTGGCTCGAGCCTTTACGGTGGGTGAGGGGCTTGCAATGATTGGAGCTATTGCGCTCTTTGTAGTTTTTTTAAAGATGAAACTTGCGTATGCGCCGCATAACTGATTGGCACGTGCACTCAAGATTTTCTCGAGCCTGTTCGCAGAACTTAACGCTTGAAA
>JAUPWK010000096.1 GCA_030916555.1 Patescibacteria group bacterium
ACCCTTGAAAAGACCATCAAATCATTACTTCCTTACAGTAACTCCTAAGGTATGCCACGAGTAAAACGCGGTACACAACACGTTAAGCGCCGCAAGAACCTCTTGAAGCGCGTTAAGGGCTTCAAATGGGGCCGCAAGAGCAAGATTCGTCTTGCCCGCCCAGCCATGTTGAAGGCCGGTCAGTACGCTTTCCGCGATCGTCGCGCCAAGAAGCGCAACTTCCGCAGCCTCTGGACGCTCAAGATCAACGCCGCTGTACGTGCCTACGGACTCAGCTATTCTCGCTTTATTGACATGCTCAAGAAAGCAAATATCAGCTTGGATCGTAAGGTTTTGGCTCAAATCGCTGAAAAGCAGCCAGCTATCTTCAATAAGATTGTAGACTCGGTCAAGGCGTAAGCGTCAAACTAAGCACAGATCTGAAAAATCGACCAAATGGTCGATTTTTCGTTATCCTCAAGATTTTTGCCACTTTTCCCATGGCTTCATTGACATTTTGATGTTTTTTTGCTATATTACTCGGTCGCTGACGTGTGCTATAACTGGCCCGCGTTCGCGTAGTTTCTTCACAACTAACTTCTACCAGGAGGTGCCAACTGGCGCCGCCACAATCTGGGGATCCAAGCGATCCACCGCCGGTTCCGACCGGCATTCAGTCCCCGCTTCCGGTGGCGGCGGTCGTACCCCCACCGAAAATCGCGCCGCCGACGTTCCTGTCGGACGCGGACGAAGAAATGTACACCCCACGGACCCCGCCGAAACGGCGGAGCATTCCGCCGAAGCCGGTCGTGCTGCCACCTACGGATCGGGAGCCGATCCCGGCAGCTGAAGACGACGGGTCGGGAGACCTGTCGGAGGACGGCTTGATCGTGCACACGGAACGCGTGCCACGACCAATGCCGGTCATGCGACAACGGAGGCCCCCGCACGGACCCGGAGAGATTCTCCGGTTCGACGGCGACCCCGATCAAGACAATACGCCCAAGCCACCGCTTGGACCCATCGAAAACCGGGTCCGAACGGCAGCGGAAGGTGTGTACAGCAGCATCAGGCGGCGAGACAACATTCCGCCGCTGATAAAGTTTCCGGAAGCTCCGGACCCCGGTGCCACCGGAGCCTACGAGAAAAGAAATCTCTCCGCCGTCTTCCTTGCGGATGATGGCGATGAAACCTGGTTCCAGAACCCCCCACGCAAGCAGCCCGGATCCCCGGGCAGGAGGACGACCATGAGTGATCCCCAGGGCTTCGGCCCGACGACCACCGAGAACGACACCGGCAGCAGCGGCACGGCCAAGCCGGCGCGCAGCTGGCTCCGACCGATCATGGCCATCGTGGCCGTGGCCGCCATCGCGGCCATCGCGATGGTGGCCTGCGCGGGAGCCGGCGGAAGCTGGTTTCTGAGCGGGAAGAACGGCGGCGGCGAGCAGATCGCCGAGGGCACCGTGCCCGAAGCGACCCCGCCGACCGCCACCGTCGAGCCGGTCCCGACGCCCCCGACCATCGCGGTCGCGGACGCGGAGGAGCCCACTTGGCTCCTGTGCTCCCCCACCTCGATCACCTACGAGGGCGGAAAGATGCGGTACTTCAAGGACCTGAGCACGGAGTCCGTGCTCGGTCGCGAAGACTTCCGCATCCGGGGGCTGCAGCCGCAGCAGACCTGCGTGTCGATCATCGGGGACGACCTCGAGATCGCCAAGCAGGCGCTGTTGAACACGGAAGGCCAGTGCGAGGTCGACGGCAACGTCGACCCCTCCCTGACCGTCCGCCCGCTCTGCGCGGACAGCAAGGGAGCGCTCGTGTCCGCGGAGATGCTCCGCGAGCACCTGAGCACCTCCTACCAGGCCATCGACGGCCTGAAGGGAGTGAGCGCGAAGTGCTGCCCCGGCAGCATCTTCCACGGCTGCACCGCCCCGCCGAAGACGCAGGGGCCGGTGGCGAGCAACCCCTGACCACCCTGAACTGAGGCTGGGGCGACTTTCACCGTACTGGTGGAACGTCGCTCCGGCCTCGCTCTTATTTCTGGAGGAAGTGCGTGAAAAAAATCCTGCTCATCGAAGATGACGGCAGCATTCGTCGCAGTCTGCGAAGAATGCTGGAGAGACGCGGATACAGCGTCATCGAGGCAACCAGCCTTGGTGAGGCAAAATCACTGATCGAAACGAACCTCGACAGCATCGAGGTCATCCTCTCCGACATCAACCTCGGAGACGGAAACAGCACAGGCCTGCATGCCGCAGTTCTGCCGCTGCTCTCCCTTCACTTCATTGGTTGGGTGAGCATGACCGGCGGGGCTAGCCAGGAAGAACGGCAGTACTTCACCGATCACGGCGTGACGGTGATCGAAAAATCCACCCTCAACTTCGACACGCTCCAGGCCGCCATCACCTCGGCCTCCAAACGAACGTGACTCTCTGTCGCCCCCTTTATTCCGTACGCATACGGATAAAGCGGGCGATTTTTATTTTGCGTTATACGTTATCCTATTCTCGACTATCGACACTCCAAGCCCAAGCGCAAGTTTTCAAGGTTCTGACGCATGACCGTAATATAGTCATCTCCTGCAGCCAGCTCCTCAGAAGTCAGACCCTCGAGCGGGTTAAATATAAGTGTACCGCCGCCCGTCTCTTTTGCAATAGTCTCGGACGCCTCAGGACTTACCAGTGTCTCTACAAAAATATACTTCACCCCCTTCTCTTTTACGAGGTTGATGATTTCCGTCATACGGGCAATGGACGGCTCTGCTTCTGGAGACAATCCAGAAATTGGAAGAATACTCAAAGAGTATCGGTCACCAAGATACGCGAAAGCGGCGTGAGAAGTGATAACAGTATCTTGGATGCAAATATCATTCGCTAATCCAGCAACATAATCACGATGCAATTCAGCCAGCTTACCCATATAAATCTCTGCATTCGCAGCATAAACATCAGCATGCTCAGGATCTAACTCGGAAAGCGCATCTCGAATAATCACAATCTCTTGTTGGGCTAAAACTGGATCTAGCCAAAAGTGAGGGTCAAAATCACTTTCGATTTCACTGCCATCAGCAAGCGGCAACGTTTGCATCGTGGTACTGATATTCACAACTGGAACATGTTCTTTCTCAAGCTCAGGAGCAACCTGCTCGGCCCAACCGTCAATTCCGCCACCATTGTAAATAAACATATCCGCATCATAGAGAGCGGCGATTTGCAATGGAGTGGGTTCATATTCGTGTGGCTCCGTACCTGCGGGAGTCACCGTAACGACATGAATAAAATCGCCTCCTACTTGCCGCGTGAACTCAGCAATTGGGTAAAAAGTAGTGCTCACAACCAAATCTCCGTCACTCTCACGAGTTGTCACCTTCTCATCCAGCAAAATCAAACCTCCAATAATGAACAGCACAATAAGTCCAAGAGCGCCAACGATATATCTACCCATACTTGCAGATGAAATGAATATTGTAAATGCAAATTATTTGCATTTACAATATTGCAGCATTATGCTATCTTATGTCAAGAAACTCCGTTTAATTATGAAAAATGCCAAAGATAATCAGTTCGCCATAGCTACACTAACCGAGCATGGTTTAAAGGTTACAAAAGCGCGAACGGCGGTTTTTAGCCATTTCTTGAAAGAAAACGCACCAATGAGTGTCCAGGAAATTGCCGCGATGCTCCCCGAAGGTATCGCAGATCAAGTCACCGTCTATCGAATTATTGAGGCGTTTGAGAAAAAAGGAATCGTACGTAAAGTAAATCTTCGTCATAATCACGATGATTACGAACTCGCTCATGCCGAAGATCATCATCATATCGTCTGTATACAATGCGGGCGGATTGAGGAATTTTTCGACTGTCACATCAACAAAATCACAAAAACGATTTTAGCGAAAAGTAAGTCTTTTCGCATAGTTAGCGACCATGCTTTGGAATTATTTGGTCAATGTAACCGGTGCGCCGTAAAATAGTATGTGCATGCTTTGCGGTGACATTTCACAGGTTCCCGCCGAGGTCAATGCCGGCATTACTGCCGTCCAAGCCTGGCTAGCCATGCCAATCATCGTCTGGATGGGAATTATAATACGTGGATTTTATAAAGATATAAAAAACTGGATCAAAAAAATCAGGGGTAAAAACACTAAATCCAAAAATCAATCCATCACCAATAATCCCCCACCCGAGCAATTGTAATTCGTATAAATAATCCTCACGAACGACATTACTGCAGTAAAACGAACAAAACTCATTCCGGCGTTCTCGCCTCGCCGCAGGCCAAGCAGTTGGCCTGCTTCCGTCTGTAAACACAAAACCCCGACCAGGGTCGGGGTTCTTGTGGCGGGACGGACGAGGCTCGAACTCGCAACCTCCGCCGTGACAGGGCGGCGCTCTAACCAGTTGAGCTACCGTCCCTTACTTGGGATAACATTTATTTGACCCGCTTCGTTGTTGCGGGGCCCCGTCTCGGCCTCACCGTATGGCTACATACGGCTCGGTCTCGACTACCCCGCGCCTAGAATCAGGCTCAAATAAATGTTATCCCAGCTTGGGACCTTTGAATTGAATGTCACTCTCTGAGCGGCAGTACATTACCATACCCAAAAAAATTTGCAAATACCTAATTGTGGTAAAACTACCTAAGAAAATCGCGGTTTATAGAGACGTGGCGGCAAAATAGTTAAACCCAAGATGGAAAAATATCGCCAATATCACTCCTAAAATTAGCCATCGTCTTCCCCAAAACGTAGGTACAGTCAAAGCCACCGCAGTCAATACGTGCATGGGCAGAGTGAATGCGAGTCGTTCCCAGAAAATGTGAATATCTCCAAATTGGAAAATCTGGCTGAAATATAAACAGCTCTCAGACAGGCCAAATACTCCCCCAAGCACAACCGCTCCAAGCACGCGCGTCTTTCTCTCAGCTACTGGGCACAAAAATAGAAAGACCGCCACAGCCTTCGCGAGCTCCTCCAGCACCTCAGAATAGCCAAATGCGTAAACAGGTAAAATGAGAAGCAATGGCAAAACAAGTCCAGAAAGTCCAGCCAACAACAGAAACATGGGAGCCTCTGCAGACTGCGCCAACTGATTTTTTACAGCCATACCGAGCTAGCGACGAACCTTCTTTACAACACGTTTTGTCGATCGAGGCGCCGCTCGACGAACTGCCACCCTTCGCTTCAATTCAGTCTTTGGAATACCCATTGCTGCCACAGTCAGCATAGTCTGGTTTCTCCACATGACAAAGATCACAACTGACATCAAAGTGAAGCCAAAAATAATCGCCATGATGATTCCCCAGGTAGCAAAGGTCTGGATTCCCCCCACCTGACCAACAACGCCACGCGCAGCTCCTGCCTGAACAACCAGGTCCTTCATTTTCTCTAAGCTTTGCTCAACACTATTCATTCGCTCTGCATTCTCTCTGTAGGCCACAATGTGATCCTGCGGAGAAGAGTAGCTATTCTCCTGACGCATTCGAACCGTAGAAAGCGTGGCGTCGATATCATTCTTATACACCACACCCTGAGCCTCATACTGTGTACCCTCAAGTACCGGGATCATCTGATTGGCCTGGTCTTTAATTGATTGAATTGCCTCGTCAGAGAACACCCAGATATCTTCCATCTCCACCTTCTTCGTAATGGTTTCTCTCGGCCCGAGTGGAATATCTCCAGATACGTAATACACCCCGCTACTTGTATCGTAATCAACCTTGAGTCCACTTGAATCAAGAATATGTTCCGGACGAGCCTCTTCTGGCAAGAAAGCTTTGAATTTTACTACTTGCGATTCTTCAGACGGATTAGTAATCAAGAAATGAATTTCAACTGAATTGAACTTCATGTACGTTTCAACGATTGGCTCAACCGACTTTTGTTCAACAATCCGACGCGTGGCCGTGGATACTGCCCGCAAATCTGCAATCTTATTTTGAATATCGATCACCTTTTCCGTATTTTCCGTACTTACCCCAAGCAATGACTGAAGATTCGGATTCATCATGCCAAGAATCTCAAGCATCGTGGCGAGTTGCTGCGCATTCTCCGCCAAATCCTGACGCACTTGCTGTACCTGGTCATAAACATCCTCCGTCGAAGCGTCTATTGAACTCGTGGTATTGCCGTGGCCGCTACCAGCCGGTGTCGTATCAACTTCCTCTTCGGGAACAGACTCTGCAATTGCGGTAAATGATCGAGACGCACCAGATGAATCAGTACCGTAATAAACAAGTAGTTTAAACCAGTAATCACCCTCTGTTGGCACCGTTGCAGTAAGTGTTGTATTAAAATCTTCTCCAGTATTAATGAGCTTTGCAGCTGTGGCGTAATACACGTCATTACCTCCCCCACACTGGTCGTCCTCTGCACTCACTACACACCAAGCATACTGATATTCAAAAGCGCCAGTACCTTCATTTGTAATGGTGACATTGGCGGCAATACTTGGAACCGTGAGATCCGTCAAAGAGTTGATAATGACCTGAGCCGGAGCTCCCGTTACTTGCCAATAATCATTCGTGGTTACGTTAGCGACGCCGTCAATATCAACACTCACAACACTTTCCCAAAGCCCGGCAACAGCAGCAGAGTCAACCGTATACGTGTACTCATAGACCCCTTGCGACAATCGGGTCAATGACACCCCATCTTGCGCCAAAACGCGTGTGGAGTCATAAATCGAAATCGTTGGCGTTGCGGCGGCGTCAACAGGATTCGCTTCGTAATCAAGAATCGTCAACTTCGCCCGATACGTCTCCCCTGCTTGAATTTCGTCCACGTCAGACAGCTGTACGCGATACCCTCGCAGCTGCGAGTCTCGAATAGCATCCAAAGAGGTTTGAACCGCGCTCAAATCCGTATCGACTCCATTCAGGGTAGCTGTGACCGTATCAATTTTGCTCTCAATATCAGTGAGTCGTGCCGTGGTGTCGGCCCGGAAGGCGGCATCTGCAGCCTCGTGCTCAGCCATTTGCTGCTCAACGTAGACATTTTGCTTAACAATAGTGAACGTATTCCCATTACCAGGAGCGAAAGAAAGTGGTGGATCGAGTGTAATCGCTTTCGTCGTACCATTGTAATCAGAAATTCTTCGCGCCTGACCATTAGCTGGACCGGAGGTAAAAGTAAGTACGGCGTTGTTGTAGAAATCGTCAGTAGTATTAATCAGAGCCGTCACAAAAGAGGATGTGGTCGCAGCGGCATCATTGACTGATGATTGTGTCACAATCACCGCACCAAGCAAGACATCAAGGTTGGTCTGCAATGCTCCGACATCAGTCTGGATACCTTCAACAATCCCCCGGCTTGCATCCTGATCTGTACGTTCAGTAGCCTGAGCCGTTCTTTCAGTTCCCTGCGCCACCCGCTCTGCAGCCTGAGCGGTACGCTCCGCCTCTTGAGCAGTCTGCTCAGATTCCGAAATAGTCTTAATCGATTGAACATCTGTATTCAAAGTGCGCACCTCAAAATTTGCCGCACCATAACCTGACTGACTATCTGAAACTGCGGTCACGGCATACAAATAACTGCCACTTGTTGATGGGATAGTATACGGATAACGATAGATCCCACTTGATCCGGAAATGTACGCCATGGCTCCTGCGGTCACGATTTTCGTTCCTGAAGGATTGTAGATGTCGATAGTAACCGTGGCGTCATTAATCACCGTATCATCACCCAACTTCACTTGAGCATCAATCTTAATTCCGTCTCCCTGATCAATAACCGTACTTCCAAATAACGGATTTACCGAAATCACTGACCGAGATGTTAGAAAACGCGTCGCAGTGGAGTATGAGGACCACTGACCGTTATTGTCTGCATAACGCACTTTCCAGTAGTACACCGTATGGTCTGCCAATACAGCACTTGGTACTGCCAAAGAAGCAGCATAACTTACCGTACCGGAATCATAGGTGGTAGAAGAAAAATCACTACTCGTGCTCACAAGCCACTGAGCTGAAACTGAGGTGTGCCCAGTTTGCGGATCAGAAAATGCCGAGGCAGTGAGCGTAGGAGTTAACGTTGCAACAGTAGCAGTATCGCTCGGCGAAGAGTTTGTAGGCGTAACAATGGCATTTGTAGTAAAATATGTGGCCGTTGACCAGCTTGAATACACGCCGTCAGAATATCGAACACGCCAATAGTAAGTAGAATTATGATCAAGCTCAGTCATGCCAGCAAGCTCATTGGCAAAAGTACCGTTTCCTGAAGTAACTGAAGTAGTATTTTCAGCTGCTCCTGCTGTTCTTGTCCAAACCGGCGTAGCAAAACTTGAATCATCATCCACCTGCCACTGCGTGTCTGTTTGCGTATCTGACTCAGTATCCGCATACGCAGACCCGGTGAAAGTTGTATCGAGCACCTGAGCCGTTGCTGCGTTTGCAGGAGCAGAATTCGTAGGCGTATTTGGCGCGTTTGCAGAAGCTGTACTCTTCCAAGCGGCATACTGATATGCGCCGGTGTTTGCATTTGTTTCAGAAGCGCTCCCCACTGTAAAACCACCGGATACAAAAGCAGTAATAAAGTTCACCGCATTGGCAACGTTCACAAACGACTGCGCGTTTGCTCCGGTAATGGTGGCAGAGGTCGAACGGTGAACACCCTGAACGGCGGTGCTTCTCTTTGCCCAAACGAGCCCAGGATTAAATCCAGGAGCAGTGATATTCGTACCCGCAACTCCGTTTCCAGTATATGACCCTACGTCAAATGCTGACCCTTCTTTAAACGCAAACCAGAGATATGGCACCGATACCGTATTGACGCTAGCGCCAGAACCTACCGTGAAACCACCGCTATCCATGGAACGAAAACCGGTACCATTAGTCAAATCTGCGGTGGCGGCGAAAAATCCAGTCGTATTCGCAGCCATGGTACTCGAAGACCAATTCGCTACGTTTGCAGTAGCAGTCGGCTTCTTCACCGTAACCATGCCCGGAGCTATGCCCAAGTGATCAATGGCTCGAGGTGTTAACCCGTTCCCAGTGTATGCCCCGATAGCAAAATCAGCAGCACCATTTCCCGTATGCGGTGAGGTGGCATTCCCAAAAGCGGTGTACTCATACGTCACACCGTTTGTATTAACCGTCGTACTTGTACCCACGGAAAAACCCGTGTTCGACATGCTTGTAATTCCTTGGGTAAAACCGATGGTCGCTGAACCCAGGTATTGCGTTTGGTCTGCCAAAATACTCACCCCAAAAACAGCATATTCAGTAGTATTGCCCTTAATAATGACAAGATCGGGAGCAAATGATGTTTCAATGGTCTGAGCAACCCCCGTGCCAGAATACGATCCGCTCTGCATGAAAAAACTACCTGACGGCACCGGATCTGAGGCACCTCCGAATGCAAAGTAGTTACTCACCACACCCGAAGCATTGACGTTCGTTGAAGTACCTACCTGGAACCCGTCAGCCTTCAGCTCCTGAATATTGTTGACAGCGTTTGCAGAGGCGGTCGAGAAAAATGAGTTGTCACCCCAGGCTTCAGTGGTATTAAACGTTGGAGCTGCAGCAGCATTTTGTTTGACCATGACAAAATCTGGCTCAAACCCAACTCCGGTAATTTCCCTGCTATCGAGCCCGTCGCCAGTAAACTGTCCAACGAACAACTTTGTGGCTAAATTCTTAAAAGCAACATAATAAAACTTTCCACCGTTCGTGTTCATTGTTGAACCAACGGTGAATCCATTACTGTTGAGAGTTTGGAAATAAATACCTGACGTATCATTCACCGCTGCCGAAAATAAACCAGCATGGTTTGTACTCATGGAAGAGGTTCGAAACACAGCAGCAAGCGCCGTAGTACGCTTTGCAATCACCAAATCAGGCTGGAATCCAGTAGTAATGCTCTGCGTTGAGGACGTGCTGCCTGAATATGAACCAACGCACATAGCGCCACCTGAAGTACAGTCGGATCCGGCAAAAGCAATATAGGTATAGCGAGTGTTGATCGTATTTGCTTCAAGTGCCGCAGAAACCGTAAAACCATCTGCATCTAAAGTAATTTCCGTTTCGGTATTATCAGCATTCGCTACGCCAAGATACGAAGTAACAGCCGCTGGCATGGCTGACGTCTTCCAAAGCATCGAGCCCGCAGCAGTGTCGGCCTTAATAATCACTACCTCTGGAGTAAAGCCCAGTCCAGAGATTGAAATCGACACGCCATTGCCGTAATAATAACCAGTCTTGATACTAAAATCATCGGCAGCCAATGCTCCCTGAGAATTGAACA
>JAUPWK010000004.1 GCA_030916555.1 Patescibacteria group bacterium
AAACTGCTAAGGAGAAATTTATACAAAATGCGAGCGTACCGAAGTACGCTCGCAAATTGATGTTGATGTAATGCAACGGATTACTTCAGTGGTGGGTATTGCTCTGGGTCAATCGTTCGCTCAAAACAGGCGCGGCCGGCGCTATGGAGCCAATTCTGTGAGTAAGGATCATTCACGACATACGGCCGGGTAGTAGCTGGATCAACGTCAGATTCCTTTGCAAAATTCGCACACAACTCAAAGGTGTATTTGTCTTTGGCGACATACTCGTAGGCAGCACCCGTCTCCGGATCAACCGGTACAACAAAGTACGTGAGTGGGTCGCTAAGCTCAGATAACGACTTTGGCAGCACCTGTTTTCTAGAGTAATAATCAACGATTCCTCCTTGCAAAGAAGAGAGGTCTGTAACGCGCTGGCCATCAATTCGCAGTTGACGTTGTTCCATTGGCGAACCCACAAACATAAACCCGAGCAAAATCGTCCCGACTACCACAACTGAGGTAAGCACTGCAGTAACCTTTGGCAACTTCGACTTCCAAGGAGCCTCAGTTCGCAAGTCCCACAAGTAGTACCAAAAGACCGTGATTGCAACCGCCAGCACGACTAAGACTTTGAGAATGAACCGGGTCGTGATTTCTCCGTTCAAGAAATAATTAATCAGGGTCACCAGATCAACGATAATCGTTATTGAAGTAACAAATAACGTGAGATAGAGCAACCATTTGCGAATACCAACATTGTGCTTATCGGGGTCTGCCTTAATGTCACGCTGAATGAACCATGACATAAGAATGAATACTGGCCAAACCACAATGAGCGCCGCCATAGCCTGACGAATGGTGTCGAGTGCACCGCTGTAGTACAAATTCAATAAGTCAGGGAACTTGACATTGATGTACTGAAAGCACAAAGTTGTAAAACTGATCACCCCTACGTAGAGTGTAGCGATGGCGAGAAGATGAGAAAACACGTCTCGAGCGGTTGATCGTGGTAAAGTCTTCATACGCATTGATCAAGAATTACTTTTACCATAGCATATTTCAAGCTAAAATGCACCCTTCTTCTTCCCTCCTTCTATGTTCATCTCCGTTATCACCGATTGCCAGGACGGCAACGCCCGTGTCCGCCAACAAACCCGTTACAGCGTGCTCTTCCCAAATACTGCGATCAACTTTGTAGGCGTGTCTTCCGACCTTGAAGCCGCCGGCAATTTAATTGACGTGCTCGATGCTGCGCGCAATGAAGAAGGCATTATTGCCGTCAACGTAGCGCCCCGCCATGGCGCTGCCAAGAAATGGCCAAACGGAACGCCTTTTGGATATTTTTGGTACAACAAAATCCTGATTGTCTGCACCATTGATGGCGAGGTGTTATCCCTCATGAAAAAGTTGGGACTTGGGGATCACGTCAACGTGACCGATATCCGCACCGTTCTTCCGGTTGGCGGTTATGAAGCCGCAGAAGTTGAGTTTGCGGCCAAATCACAATTCAGAAGCTTTGATTATCTGCCCCGTCTGGCGCGGATTGCCTGGGACAAACACGATGTCCCGTCAGAAAAACTGAACTTTACTGAAATTCCAACTGCAACTACGGGTGTGTGGTGGATTGATTCGTTTGGAAATTGCAAAACCACGCTGCTTCAGAATGATGTTCATTTTGAAAACGGCGCTAAACGAGAAATCAGTTTGCACGGTGTTGAAATTTCCGCCACCTGTTACAACCACTTACGCGATGTCCCAGACGGTGAAACGGGCCTTATCCTTGGAAGCTCTGGATACGCCCAAAATCGCTTCCTCGAACTTGTCATTCAAGGTCAAAGCGCTGCCAAGTATTATCACATTACACAAAAGGATACCTTTGCTGTTGTGTAATTTCAGCTGTCAATTATTTATTTGACAAGGCTTCATCTCCTTGCTATTTTTGCCTTCCACCAGAAAGGAGAAACGATGTACTCCGACAGGTTCAATGTGTCCTTTGGCAAGGTGAGTTTCGTGGATCCCAACAGACGTTTCGTGCTCGTCATCACGTCGACCCCGAACGGTACCGATACCCCGAACGAGGAGGCCTTCATCGCCTGGCTGGAAAAACGTGTCGTGGCCCAGACGGCTCTCGACATCGAGGACGCGGAGCTGAACGAACACGCGCACTTCACCGGTCCGCGGATCGGACGCCTGCCCAAGAAGGGCGACGAGCTCATGTACCGCACGGTGACCAAGCGCACGTGGGTCGACTCGCCGTTCCATGAGCTCGAAACCTGGTGCTACGCCGACGAGTTCCACGGCCTGCGGAGCCGCATGCCGGAGCTGCGCTACCTCGCTCCGAACGGCCGCCGGCACTTCCATCATCTGCTCGATCTCATGCGCCAGATCACCGAGGACGGACTCGAGATCCCGAGTAACGTGACCTGGCAGACCCGTCCCGGCAGCGGCACAAACCGCGGCTACGGCGGCTGCATCGAAGGCGAGGTCGAGATGGGCTGGGAGGACTGCCCGGACCCGCGGCTCGGCCTCAAGAAATAGCGCTTCAGATGAGGCGCTGACGTCACCCCGCAAAGACTGCGGGGTGTTCTTTTTTTAGCGTATACTTATGGTATGTGGTAGGAGGATCGCTAATTACGAAAAAGAAACGCAAATTCCAAGGCATATTGAGTGCCTTATTTCTTGTTTCTGTCTTTGCTCCCCACTTCATTACTCCCCTCAACGTTTACGCCTCAGATGTCACCGCTCAAGAGGCCGTTGAAGTCTTTCCTGGGGTACAAAGTGGGAGCTTTGTAGAAGGCAGCACCTTTGAAGTCCCCATTCTCCTCAACACTCGCGGTTTAGATATCAATACCGTAACCCTCACCATTAATTTTGATCCCAACAAATTAAGCATTGTTGCACCTTCGGATGGAAAATCGATTGTTGGCCTGTGGTTCGAACCACCAAGCTACGACAACGTACGCGGAACAGAGAATCTTGGAGGAATTATTACAAACGGCATTAATACCAATGCCGGTCTCATCACCACCATCACCTTTAAGGCCAGAACGAGCGGTGAGGCTATTGTTTCGATTGGTGCAAACTCGCGAGTACTCCTGAATGACGGCCTGGGTACAGATGCTACGGTAAAAACCATTCGCGGCGTGTATACGCTCCTGCCTAGTCCACCGGGGGCGGTGTCTGTATATTCAGAAACGCATCCACTTCAAGACAAGTGGTACAACAATGACAGTCCCATTTTAACCTGGGAGAAAAATCCGGACGTGACTCGTTTTGCGATTAGTATTGATAACAAACCTCACACCGTTCCAGATGACACGGAAACCATTACAGACACTCAAAAGGCGTATGAACACTTAACCGATGGCATTTGGTACTTCCACATCAAGGCTGAGAAAAAAGGAGTTTGGGGGTCAACTGCCCATTTCAAGCTTCAGATTGATACTATTGCCCCGGCCGACTTTAAGCCCAACGTCAATTACCTATCTGCGGGGACAAACCGCCAGGCCCACGTATCATTCCTCACCACTGATAGCCTATCCGGAATTGATTATTATGAAGTTGGCACCCAAGACCTAAGCGAAGGCCATCAAGGCTCACCGGTTTTTATTCAAGCCGTGTCGCCTTACCAAATCCAGCTTGGAGAAAGAAAGCGTCAACGCGTCATTGTGCGCGTATTTGATCAGGCCGGTAACGCGAGAGATGCGGAAGTGATGGTTCGTGAGCCACTTTCTATTATTACCTTACTCAAAACAAATATCTCAGCGCTGCTGGCCGTGCTTCTTTTTGGACTCCTTACCGTAGCACTCTTCCATTACATTTACGGACATCGAATTGTTGCTCGTCTTAGGGCAGCGTATCGCGTACTCAAAAATCCCGAGCCCT
Source organism: Patescibacteria group bacterium (assembly GCA_030916555.1). Taxonomy (GTDB): domain Bacteria; phylum Patescibacteriota; class Patescibacteriia; order UBA9934; family UBA9934; genus JAGORL01. Next base: position 3,868 of record JAUPWK010000004.1, read on the forward strand.
AGCGTATGAAAACGCACCCGAAACCTTTTCTTGCCTATATTCTCCCATTTTTGGCCGTCATTCCGCTGACGCTTAGTTTTTACATGTTCCTCAATGCACTGCAGAACATTCACACCGGATCCACACTCAATGCTTTAAGCCTGCAAACTTGGGAAAGACTGAATGCTGACCTTGAGTTTTTATCCGAACAAGGCGATGCCGTGGCGCAAAATCCATCACTCGCCACCCACCTCCTCAATGAAAATTACGAGACCCTGATCGCCACCATGCTAAGCGAAAAAGAAACCCGCCATATCGGCTTAATAGGTCTTGCAAATGCTGATGGATATATCGTGACACGCACAAAAAGTATCGCGAGTCTTGGTGAACACGCATTTGTCACCGCCCCTCAAGGCCGTGCTCTTGCAGCAGGCGCGCCGAGTGTTCGTTCAATTGAGGTAAATTCGTTTGATGAACACCAAGTCCTCATGACTACGGGACGATTTGTTTATAGTGACGATACGAAGATCGGGGCGCTTTTTGCGAATTACCTTTTAGATACCGCTTACGCCCAGCAACTTCAGCATGAGCGGCTCACGAGTATCGCTGAACACGCGGAGGTCGGCTTCTATACTGACGTGTACGGAATCTACAGTAGTAGCTTTACGGATACCGGCACTGCCGAAACAATTCATGCTTATTTCACTCCAGAACACTTGCCGGCCGCAAATAGCGTCAGCTTTCTCACCTTTGACGGTCACGATTACGTAGTAAAAAATTTAAGCTTTAAAGGCTTAGAAGGCAGCCACACCGGAGCTCTCATCTTCCTGCCGATTGTAAGTCAAAGCCAGCTTGCAATAGAAGCGTTTATCGCAGCACTTATATTAGCGCTCATATCAGACTTTGTGCTCAGTCGATCCAAGCGTTAAAGCAATACTCTCTCCCGCCAGGTGACCAGCAGCCCATGAAGCCTGAAGGTTGAAGCCGCCGGTGAATCCATCAACGTCGAGAATCTCTCCGGCAAAATATAAGTGCGGACACACATGTGACTGCATGGTGGTCGGGTCGACCTCCGAGAGTGTTACCCCGCCCGCAGTAACAAACTCATCTCCAGCTCCACGTTGAACAACGTGAAGCGGCACTGCCTTGAGCCACATACAAACCTGGTGATACTCCCGTTTCGCTATTTGATTTGCGCGTTTTGACTCAGAAATCCGTAATTGCGTCACCACAACATCTGCAAGCGACTTTGGTACCAGCATGCCAAGTACATTCACAAAGGCCTTATTGAAATGCTGCTCGGCCAGTGCCTGAAGACGTCCATGAAGCTGATCAAAGGACTCCTCCGGAAAAAGATCAAGAGTGACTTCAAGAGGATTTTGCTTATCGTACTTTTCAAAAGCTACAAGCGCAGACAAAGCAAACACCGCTGGACCGCTCACGCCTTTATGCGTAAACAGGAACGGACCAGTGAATTTTTGTTTCGGAGTAGTTTTAGCAGTGATTGTCGCCTGCTCAAATGACAGTCCCGATACCTGAGCCGGCCACGTTTCTGAAGTAAAAAATGCATTAAGGCTTGGCGCAAGCGACGTAATACTATGCCCAAGTGATTGTGCGAAGGCATAACCGTCCCCCGTCGAGCCCGTTTGTCGATACGCTTGACCGCCCGTTGTCAAAACCAGCACATCAGCTTCAAGTGGAGCTAGCTGCTCTTTTGTAAAAATACGAAACTGCTCCCCCGATTTCTCAATCTTGATGACGGAAGTTTTTAATAAGAGGTGCATCCTTGGATCAATAAACAATTTTTCAAACACGCCCACAATATCTTTGCCATTATCAGACACCGGGAAAGCGCGCAGGTCAGGCTGCACTTTTAGAGGAACACCGTGATCTTCAAACCAGTCGTAAACCGCCTTGGGCGGAAAAGCAAACATGGCCGAGGTTAAAAATTTCTCACCCCGCGGATAGCGGCGCAAGACTGTTTTCACGTCTTGAATGCCGGTAGTCACGTTACATCTCCCCCCTCCGGAAATAATCACCTTCTTTCCCAGCCCGTCATTCCGATCAAATAAAAAAATCTCCACATCACTCCGAAGTTCTAAAACTCTGGCTGCACACATCATGCCCGCCGCACCTCCACCAATAATTGCAATGCGTAACATATGTTGCTTAGTCTAACATAAAGGCAATGGGAGCCATCCGGCATGGACAGCTCCCCGTTCAAACGACTTTTCCGTTGATGATGTCCCAGCGCAACTCCTCGAGCTCAGTCCGCGACCAGCGCCTCCCGGGCTGCATGACCACACGCACAAAGATCACTGCCTCCGTGGGCGTAAGGTGGCCGAAGAAGTTGTGCCAGGCTACGTGAACGTCTTCCGGGAGCGTGACGAGATTGGACACCTCTTTGCCGCCACGACACCGCGGCTTCA
>JAUPWK010000005.1 GCA_030916555.1 Patescibacteria group bacterium
ATCCAGGTAAGCGCTCCAGACCTTTGCGTGAGATGTTCAAGTTACGGTATTTTCGTATTCTAGGGTTAATTTCCAGCGTATTCTGGTTTGGGGTAGTTCTCCTTCCTTCAGTTCGTGTGGTGCCGATTATTTACGGCAAGACGGCGGTTCCGCTGCATTACAATATCCATGTGGGCGTTGATATGGTTGGTCCGTGGTGGCAGATCTACCTTGTACCTACTATCGGCCTTTTGGTGTTGGGCGTGAATTTAGTGTTGGCTCGTTTTATGTGGACCCGGGATCCGATGTTGTCACACGTGGCTGTGGCTGCTACGGCGGTGATTGAGCTATTATTGTTTGTCGCCATGATCTTTATTGTATTTCTGTCCCTGTCCTATGCTTGAAGCATTTGTGATGACAAAAATTCTCATTTTGTCGACCATGGCATTTTTGGTAGCTTTTGCCTGGACCCCGATCCTGACGCATTTTTTGTATAAATTTAAGCTCGGTAAGTCCATTCGTAGTGCAGTAACAGCACCTATGTTTGCCGAGCTTCATAAGAAAAAGGCCGGCGTTCCTACACTTGGCGGTTTGCTGATGTGGGGAACGACGTTTGGTATAGCTCTATTCTTTGCGCTCGGGGCTTGGATTTTTCCAGGTTCATTTTTAGCTGAGTTGAATTTCTTTTCACGTTCACAAACGTGGTTACCGATTGCTGCGCTGATTGCAGCCGGTCTGGTGGGTATGGCTGACGATTTTATGAATATTCATAAAATTGGTACGCACGGAGGCGGGATTGATATTCGGCACCGCCTAGTGCTGTATGCGTTGATTGCGGCGATTGGCGCTTGGTGGTTTTATATTAAATTAGGTTGGGATAGCCTGCATATTCCACTGTACGGAGATATTTCGATTGGTTGGTGGTACGTGCCATTTTTCATTATCGTGATTGTTGCCACTTCATTTTCGGTTAACCAAACAGATGGATTGGATGGGTTAGCTGGTGGTACGTTAGCTTCAGCTTTTTCTGCGTATGCGGTTATCTCCCTCATCCAGGGAAGATATGATCTCGCGGCGCTGTGTGCAGTTATTGTGGGGAGTTTGTTGGCCTTTCTTTGGTTCAATATTTACCCCGCTCGCTTCATTATGGGTGACACGGGAGCTATGAGCATGGGTGTTACTCTTGGTATTGTGGCGTTGCTAACGAATTCTGCGCTGCTGTTGCCGATCATTGGTTTTGTATTCGTAATTGAATCACTCACGACCATCATTCAGATTACATCGAAGAAATTATTTAAACGAAAAGTCTTTTTGATTGCCCCAATCCACCATCATTTTGAAGCTCAGGGATGGCCGGAACCCAAGGTAGTCATGAGATTTTGGGTTGTATCTTGGATCGGAGCCGGGGTCGGATTGATCATTGCGCTGCTTGATGTGGCTACTCACTTAACGTAGCTCATTATGACTGGTCGTGGAGGCTTTCATTATGATCGGACCTTCTTTGCCTTGCTTTTTGGCTTGGTAGCTATTGGTCTCATCATGTTAGCTTCTGCATCCTGGCCGCTTGGTTTTGATCGTTTTGGAGACGGATACTATTTTTTAAAGCATCAACTCATCTTTGGATTGTTACCGGGGCTCGTTGGTTGCGCTGTGGCCATGCGCGTGTCCTACGATAACCTAAGGCGTTTTGCTCCGCATATGCTTGGGTTATCCATCGCGCTCTTGATCCTCGTGTTCATTCCTGGGATCGGGGCAGATTTTGGAACGTCACATAGTTGGATTAGTTTGGGGAGTTTTTCATTTCAACCTTCCGAACTTGTAAAGCTCACATTTTTAATTTACCTCGCCGCGTGGCTTGAGAGTCGTTCAAAGCATGAGTTGAAGAGTGTTGCAACTGGTTTGGCGCCGTTTCTTACGGTGCTTGGGTTAATTAGTCTGCTGCTCATATTGCAGCCTGATACGGGATCACTTGGTATTATCGTTTTAACGGCGTTTTCTGTATACTTTGTAGCCGGCGCCCCGATTGTGTACTTGGTTGGTTTGGGCCTGGTGGGCGCGGTGGGACTTGGATTGCTGTTAAAGTTTTCTGAATATCGAGCGGCGCGTATCTTGACCTTCTTGCATCCGGAGCTTGACCCACTTGGAATCGGTTATCACATCAATCAAGCTCTGCTTGCGATTGGTTCAGGGGGAATTTTTGGTCGCGGTTACGGTCATAGTTTGCAGAAGTTTCAATATTTGCCAGAAGTTGCAGGTGACTCCATTTTTGCGGTCATGTCTGAGGAGCTTGGATTCATACTTGTGACAGTGTTTTTGTTCTTTTACTTAGCATTTATTTTTCGCGGTTTGAAGATTGCTGAAGCTGCTCCAGATGGTTTTGGTAGATATCTCGTTATTGGGATTATGGCCTGGTTTGGAATTCAGGCTTTTGTGAATATCGGGGCAATGGTTGGCATTATGCCAATCACAGGAGTGCCGTTACCGTTTATTAGCTATGGCGGCACAGCGTTGGCTATTTCTCTTACTGCGGCTGGTGTAGTATTAAATGTGTCAGGAGTGAAACAGAAGAATTGAGATTAGCGGAATGTATGGCGCATCACGTCCTCATGACCGGTGGAGGAACCCTGGGTCCTGTGACTCCATTACTTGCGGTTGCTGCTGAGTGGAAAAAACGGGAGCCTGAGGCAAAAGTGTCTTGGATTGGTACTGCTCATGGACCTGAGCGAGTGCTGATTGAGGCGGCAAAGATTGATTTTTTTAGCATCCCAGCGCCTAAGCTTGATCGCACCCGAATTTGGAAGTTGCCGCTCGTGCCATGTTTATTTGTTTGGAGTTGTGTTCGGGCTTTCATGATGCTTAGTGATCTTCAGCCTGACATTGTACTTTCGGCGGGTGCGTACGTCAGTGTGCCGGTGGCGTGGATGGCGAAGCTGCGGGGGATTCCGGTGTGGGTGCACCAACTTGATGTTGTCCCGGGTTTGGCTAATAAATTAATGGCACCAGTAGCCAAGAGGGTTAGTGTGACATGGACCGAGTCACTGACGGCTTTCCCAGCCAAGAAAACGGCAGTAGTCGGTGCTATGGCGAGAAAGTTTGTTAATGTTGGGGAACGTGAAATGGCGCGTGAGCGCTATGGGTTTGCAGCCGATAAACCAACCGTACTCGTGATGGGTGGCGGTACGGGCGCGGCTTCGCTTAACGAAATGATGGCGGCTATCGGACCCGAGCTCGTAAAACATGCCAACGTTATTCATTTGACTGGTAAAGGAAAGATGCTTGGTGCCCTGGGATCAATCGCGAATAACTACGTGCCGCTTGAGTTTCTTCAGGAAGGTATGGCGGACGCGTATGCAGTTGCTGATGTGGTGGTAGCTAGGGCTGGAATGGGAACCATTGCTGAATTGGCTGCGCTTGGAAAGCCAACTGTTCTTATTCCTATTCCTGCATCACATCAGGAGGCAAACGCTAAGGCTCTTACTGATCGCCAGGCTGCGGAAGCGGTTACATATTTGACTCCGCAAACACTCATGCAGGCGATTACCCGGTTACTCGAGCATGAAGAACGACGAACAGAGTTGGCACACAATATTCGCGGCGTTTTCGCCTTAAATGCAGATGAGCGTATTGTGCACGAATGCTTGTTGCTTCTTGAGCCAGTCGTAGTCCCAGTTGCGCAAAAGGTATGAACATGCTTGAACGTTATATTTTTTCAGTGGTTGCGGGGGTGGCAATCGGGCTCCTTGGATTGGGGGTTATTTTACGCGACTCGGATGCTGAGCCTGAAATGTCATTAGCGGATAAGTGTTCATTGATTGGTGGGGAATGGCTGTATCGCAGTGCCGATCTCGTTTGTTTACAGGCTGATGGTATTCGGCTCACGTATCTCGCAAGTACCGATACGTTTGTTCCCGTTGAAGCTCCTGTTGGCATTGTGTCTGTTGCGCAGGCGTCGGAAACCCCTAAAGACGTCTTGCAGGTTTGTGATGATGAAGTTCCAAAGTTTGAAGCCTTCACGGTTCCGGTAGAGGATGTGAGGCGGCCGGAGCTTGATTTTTCAACGTATCCGGAGGCCCGCAAATATCGCACTGCAATCAGTAAAGATGTTGACAGAGGCGTTAATTTTGGTGGGCATTACGTGCTCTCAATGTGGGGGTGCGGTGAGGGATGCGTGGGATCCGCAGTAATTGATGCTTTGAGTGGCGAAATTTTGTCCTATGGACTCACGGCGGCGGGGTATAGCTATCAACCGAATAGCTTGCTCATACTTGCGAAGCCTGATACCTATTATGTTATTGACGAACAGGATTCGGCGCCTGAATTCTTACCTTGGGACTCTGCTTGTGCAAGATTCAACTAACTTTTGCTTATGTCAGTCCGCCACAGAATGAAGTTGACCCCTGAGAATTTTGAGAAGGTAAAGAGCGGCGAAAAGAAATATGAATTCCGTTTGAATGATGAAAAGCGTAAAGCGCTTCAAGTGGGCGAGCGCGTAGAGTTTGCAAAACTGCCAGAGCTTGAGATGAGTGTGATTGCGGAGATCACCTCACTTCATGTGTTTAAAAATTTTTCTGATTTGTACCAACACTTTCCGGAGGCCGTAAATGGTTATTCGGAAATTGAGTTTTTAGATAGAATGTACAGCTATTACACTAAAATAGAGGAAGAAAAGTATGGTGTGGTAGCGATCGGAATTTTGCTCGTGTAAACTAAATACGTAAACAAAAAACTCTCACATTCGTGAGAGTTTTTTGGTGCGCCGGGCGGGGATCGAACCCGCGACCACGAGCTTAAAAGGCTCTTGCTCTACCGCTGAGCTACCAGCGCGTGGAAGACCTACCCAAGTTTGTCCATTTTCGTCGTCGTTCGTTCCGCTCGGTCTCACCGTAGGATTTGCCTACGCCTTGGCCGTGCTCACTCACTCCTCGAATCTGAACAAACTTAGTAGGTCTTCCTCGTTTTACGAGAATTTTGAAATCGTCGGAAGGATAGCAGAAATCCTTGATTTTGGGAAGGGGGAGGAGTCGATGGTAAAATATGGCAATATGTCTGAACTCTTGCCATGGCACCACATGTCTTCTCAGGATGTGCTTTTGGCTCTTGAGACATCGGCTTCTGGACTGCCTCAGGTTGAAGTTCAGGAACGACAGCTAAGGCACGGTCTCAATGAATTACAGGAGGATGACGGCGTGTCTCTTGGGAGGATTTTTTTTCGTCAATTAAGTAATCCGTTGGTTTTTGTTTTAGGAATTGCGGTTTTGCTGAGCGTTGGGCTTGGAAGATTTACGGAGGGCTTGTTGACATTTGCGGTTATGCTCATGAACGCGCTCATGGGCGTTTTGCAAGAGTATCGCGCTGAGCGTGCATTGCAGGCGTTGAAGAAATTTTTGCCCGCAGAGGTAAGTGTGCGTCGTTCTGGACAGGTAGTGACGGTGTCTGCGACACAGATTGTTCCGGGCGATATTTTGCTACTCGCAACAGGATCTTTAGTGCCAGCAGATGCAAGGGTGATTGTAGCGAAAGATGTGAGTGCAAATGAGTCAGCATTAACTGGCGAATCTGCTGAGGTGGTAAAACATGCGTCAGGTGTGGCTGTTAACGCACAGCTTACTGAACAGAGTTCTATGTTGTTTGCGGGGTCGATGGTGGTATCGGGTCGCGTTGAAGCGGTAGTTGTTGCTATTGGCCGGGCTACTCAATTCGGAAAAGTTACAGAGATGGTGGCTGGCGTTGCAGATGAGCCTACGCCACTCCAAGCGGAATTATCTAAACTTTCACGTACCCTTGTATTCATGATGGTGACGGCGGCGGTGTTTGTATTTGCAATTGGGTTGGCACGAGCGATTCCGGTAGTGGAAATTGTAAGCACCGCTGCGGCATTGGCGGTTGCCGCGGTTCCAGAAGGGCTGCTTGTAAGTGTAACGGTGATTTTGACAGTTGGCATGCGACGCATGCTGAAGCGCCAGGCGCTCGTACGTAAACTGGTTGCGGCTGAAACGTTGGGAGGTGTAAATGTGCTATGCATCGATAAGACCGGGACGCTAACAACTGGCGCCATGGAGCTGGTTGAATTACGTGCGTTGACGCGAAAATTGTCCATGACACATTTTGATGCTGAGGGGAGGGATTTTTTGCGTGATTTGCGGCTAGTGAATAGCGCTCGCATTGAGCGTCATGCCGGCGGTGAAGTTGAGCTTATTGGTTCGGTGACGGAAAAGAGTATTTTACGCTTTGTACTTGCACAAGAAGCGAATGTTGTTACTGAGGGTTTTACAGTAACGGATGAGTTGCCCTTCGCATCTTCGCAAAAATACGCAGCTGTCACTGTGCGGGAACCTGCTGGTCAGAGAATGTTAGTTTTGGGTGCTCCGGATGTACTCCTTGAGTTTTGCGACTTGAACGATCATGAGCTTCAGACATACCATTCAGTACTTGAAGACATGGCAACGCGCGGTTTGCGGGTGCTCCTTTTAGCGAATAAGACTTGGCAATCTCAAGATGTGCTTTCGCCGGGAATCGTTCGCGATTTGCAACCGATCGGCTTGGTGGGTCTCCGCGATCCGCTACGTGTGAGCGCTTTGGATACGCTCACCGAAGCGCGAAATGCCGGTGTACGGGTGATTATGATTACGGGCGATCATCCTGTTACGGCATCTGCGGTTGCGCGTGAACTTGATTTGCCCACTGATCCGCGAGCCCTGTTGCTTGGCTCGGAGCTTGCAGACATGTCTGATGAAATTTTGCTCACGCGACTTCGGACTGTAGCAGTATGCGCACGTATTTTACCGGAGCAAAAATTACGCATTGTACGTGGTCTACAGCGGCTTGGTGCCACTGTAGCTATGACAGGGGATGGGGTGAACGATACTCCGGCTTTGCGGGCAGCAGATATCGGAGTAGCGGTTGGAAGCGGGACTGAGGCCGCGAAGGAATCTGCTGATATGGTGATCTTGGATGATGATGTTCAGTCGATTGTAGCCGCGATCCGTGAGGGTAGGGTTATCTTTGATAACATCAGGAAAGTACTGACGCACCTCCTGACTTTTTCCATGAGCGAGCTGGTCTTTATTGCTGCGGTGATTGTGATTGGTTTGCCGGTCCCGCTTTGGCCACTCCATATTCTTTGGATTAACTTGGTGACTGACGGTTTGCCAAGTTTGGCTTTAGCTTTTGAGCCAGCTGAACCGCGAATCATGCAGGAACCTCCGCGAGCTCGTCATACACCGCTCCTCTCTGAGCCTATGCGTCGGCTCATGGTTTTTGTTGGCATCCTGGCGGTTTCCAGTTTGATTGCCATCTTTGTCTTGTTTTCGAATGCTGGATTACCAATCGCGACGTTGCGAACGCTCCTGTTTGTGAGTCTGGGCCTTGATTCTCTGACGGCGATTTTCCCGCTTCGGTCTCTGCGTCAACCATTCTGGCGAGTGAAGCTGTTTCGTAATCCAGAGTTGATTGGCGCCTTCCTGATTGGGTTGTTTATGTTGTTCTTGCCGATCTTTACTCCGGGTCTGCGTATCATTTTCGATTTCTCACTCCCATCACTTAGAGAATGGGGTCTGGTGTTTGGATTGATGTTCCTCAAGTTATTATTGATTGAGGTTGCAAAATGGTGGTTCCTTGAGGATATTCGCAAGGAGAATGGCGTCTTGGTATCATAGCAAGGAAAGGCAAGATATTAGCGATTAGATATTAGGGTTTATGGATTTATCAAGAATTGAGAATTTTAAAGATGCAGTAGTGACAGTGATGGGTCTTGGTATCTATAAACAGGGAAGTGGTTTAGGTACTGCTAAGTGGCTCATGCGTCACGGTGCGCAGACGGTTATCACCGATTTGAAAGATACAACTGAGCTTAAGGAGTCGGTTGATTTAGTGATGGAGTGGTACAACAAATATAGAGAGAAGTATCCGGACCGTACGATTTATCAACCGGTGTTTGTGCTTGGCCAGCATCGTAAGGAGGATTTTGAAA
>JAUPWK010000018.1 GCA_030916555.1 Patescibacteria group bacterium
GTAGGCGCAACTACAGCCGCAGGAGTCACGCGTGGAGCGGCTAAAGGTGCTTTCTGCACTTCCTCAGCGCCTAAACAAAACTGTACCAACGCAATCTCAAGCGGTAATTGCGGAAACTGGCTTGGAGCCGAGCGGCCCCGAGCGCTCAAAAGCACATCGAGCAATCGTTGAAAATCAAATGCTGACAAACGCTTGGCATACTCCTGAAGTTTGGCCAGAGTATCCTGGTCAAACTTCTCGAAATTCGCGTCACCGAGCGCTGCGAATAATAAGGATCGTGAAAACTCAATCAGCTCATCCAGCAAGTGACGCACTGACCCACCTTCCTCCACAAATGCTTGAAGGATCTGAAGCACCCGGGCGGTCTCCTTACGTGTGAGTGCATCAGCCAAATTCATGACAACGCCTTGGTAGGTAGCCGGGATAATAAGCGTCGCTACGGCCAAGGTGACATGCTTCTCCCCCAAAGACAGTAATTGCCCAAGCAAGCTCTCAGCGTCGCGTAAACAACCCTCTGACAATCTCGCAATCGCCACCATGACATCCTGATCAAACTCAACACCTTCAGCCCTCGCAATCGTTTCAAGGCGCTCAATCATCTCCTTAGCCGGAATGCGGTGGAAATCAAAACGCTGACAGCGCGAAATGATCGTGGCTGGAATTTTGTGCAGTTCAGTTGTGGCCAAAATGAACACGACATGTGAAGGCGGCTCCTCAAGTGTTTTCAAAAGAGCATTAAACGAAGAGGTCGAAAGCATGTGGACTTCATCGATGATGAAGACTTTGTACTTTCCGCGCGAAGGTGCAAAACGTACGTTCTCAATAATGTTCTCCCGGGTCTCTTCAACTTTGGTTTGAGAAGCAGCATCAATTTCTACCGTATCCAAAAATCGTCCGGCATTGGCATCCGTACAGATAGAACATTGATTACAGGGCTCTGCTGACCCTGGGGCGCGGTTTTCGCAATTCAAGGCTTTAGCAAGCAAGCGGGCAATGGTGGTTTTTCCCACACCCCGAGGACCGGCAAACAGGTAAGCATGGGCAACTTTTCCGGCGGCTAATTGATTGGAAACGGTACGTACAACATGTTGTTGTTCAGCAACATCAGCAAAGGTAGAAGGACGATATTTTCGATACAAAGCTTCAGCCATATGCGGTCGAGTTTACACTGATACGTGTAGCCTCGGCAAGCCACTTTTATGCCCAGTATCATGCACGCCTAAGACAAAACGCTATAGACTTGAAGGCGGCGACATCGGCGCAGCCACGACCTCTTTTCGTGAGGCATAACCCGCCCGCTCAAGGATATCCCGCGACACAATTTCTTTATCTTGACCGAACTGTAAGCGTGAAATTTCTTTAAGGGCATCCCCCACTTTTCTGCTTCCCTTAGCCGGTGGGTAGGCTTTCATGGTGAATGGTTTGGCTTGAGCGTTATCAATAATCATCTTCACGTTCCAGGTGTACATGTCCGTGTTCATGAGGTCCTGACCTGAGAACGTAGGCTCAAAAACCTTACCCAGGGTTTCAATATCTTCTGGACCAACACGGGCAACCATAATAGTACCCACGTTACCAAGCACCGCATCACGAATTTCGCTTTTCCCGTCACGCACCAACTGACCCATGTATTGGTGAGCGAGCACCAAGTTCAAGCGATACTTACGTGCCTCAGACAAGATGGTAGCAATAGACGGAGTAACAAAGTTCTGGAACTCATCAATGTACAGGTAAAAATCTTTACGTTGATCCTCCGGGATGTCGGCACGAGTAAAGGCAGCCATCTGAAGCTTCGCCACCAAAATCAAACCAAGTAGTGAAGCATTAACTTCACCTGTCTTACCTTTTGAAAGATTTACAAGGAGAATCTTCTGGTTATCCATGATGTCCCGGAAATTAAAGGCCGATTTAGATTGACCGATAATATTCCGCATCATTTCATTTTCCACAAAACGGCCGACCTTCGACACCAAATATCCCATCATTTCGCTCTTATGGTAATCCGAGGTTTTCGCCATTTCATCCTCCCAGAAAGAACGAACAAGGGGATCTTTCACCTTTGCTACCCAGGCCTTCTGGAAAGCGTCGTCAGAGATCATGCGTGGGATTTCAACAATCGTACCTGGGTTCTTCACGTCCGCCATGAGCGTTAACATGTAGTTGCGCATGTTGTGCTCAAACATTGGGCCAATCATTTCCGGCGGGAACAGCATGTAGAAAATGCTGATCATTTCTTGAACCGCAAAATCACGCATGTTTTCATCTGGCGCCTCAAGCATGTTGAGTCCCATTGGTCGCTCCAAATCTGACGGGTTGAAATACACCACGTCATCGAGACGCTCCTTTGGGATAAGACCCATGAGATCATCAGCTAAGTCTCCGTGCGGATCAATAACTGCAACACCCTTCCCGTTTCGAATATCCTGCAAGGCCATGTTCTTAATGAACTCGGTCTTACCGGAACCGGTTTTACCAATAATATACGTGTGACGGCGTCGATCCGCCTCATTCATGTAAATTTCAGTCTTCTTACCGCGATACACATTGAACCCGATATGGAGACCTGACTGTGGAACATTGACCGGGGCTGGCGCCGTCCGAGCACTCATCCAACGAATATTCGGGGTCTCCGAAGTTGGAAGCGGTAAGTGCCACAAACTCGCCAACTCTTCCGTGTTCAAAACAAGGAAGTGGGACTGATGAAAAGTTCTAAAAATAAAGCCTTCAAGAATCGCCTTCCGTGATGAAGGGATATTTTTCTCAAATGAATTGCCGTATTCGTACACGTTGTACTGTCCAAATGCCTGCAAGACGTTCGTGAGATACATTTGTGCCTCTTCCGTATTTGCAGCTGAAGCCACTACACGAATAGTAGTTTCAAGTCCGGCTTTACTCAGTTTATTTTCAATGCCTTCAAGCATCTTAGTCTCCGCGGCAGATAATCGGCGCTCGCGCTGCTTCTCTTTACTCTTTTCGATATCTTCTTTGGTCGCAAACCAACCATGAGATTTCGAGCCCTTTTTAGCGTCCTGAAAACTCATGCCCTGTTGCATGTTGCGAACAATCCGCAAACCTAAAGCTCGCCACGTACTCTTGGCCGGCCGGACTACAAACTGAATAGCTACGCCATCACTCTCTCCCACTTTTGCTAAAGCGTTTGTGATTGCGTTCAATGGATCTCCATCCATCTCCTTATATGTTTTGATTGGAATCACGCTCTCACGTTTAAAACGCAAATACCCAGCCACTACCGTTCCGGTGGGCGTAAACATGTTGTAATCCTCAATTGGCTCAACAAAAGCGTCGCTCCACTGTGCGTGAATCTGTTGTTCTACGAACTCTTGGTAACGGCGCGGCACCGTAACATAAAAAGTTACCAACTTTTCGTGCGCGACAATTTCAAAAGCAAAACTATCCGTCCGCCCCACAAACCAAGCCCAAAAGCCTTTATCTGGTTTCAACCCGCCCAAAGCAGAAAAGAGCGTTTCCGTAATCGCGATCTTCTCTTTTACTCCTGCTGCGTTGTCATTTTGACGCGTATCGTCATCGTTTTTAAAACGTGGAATAGTGATACGAAGCGTTACAAGCACATCCTCACCCCCACGCGCTCGAGCGCGAGCCTCAAAGAACTTGCGCAAGCGCCAAAATCCAAGTCCCAAAAATGCCGCCACAATAGCGAGCGCAATCAACCAAGGTAAACCTGCAATAAGCAGTGCCTGGAGTGTGAGACTATCGATCACAAAACATTACCTGAATTTTTAGCTTGTTCCTCTACGTAATCCATGACTTTGTCTAACTTGATTTTAGCTTCTTGGCGCAAAAAATACACGTTTACCCCAGGAATCATGCCAAGCCAATCACTAACGAGCTTCAAAACCTTGTGCACCTTCACTCGAGCAGTAACCACCATCTCATGAATTGTTTTTGCAACTTCCTCACCTTTTATCTTGAAGGCTTCACGCTTTTCTTCGGGCAACTGCGCATAAATCTCCCCCAAATTTTCAGCCAGCAGATTCTCAATTTGAGTTAGACCTGGATCTTTTTCTGGAACATTCTCTACCGCACCTGAAGTGGTGATGGTTGATTTCACGTTCGCCAAATGCTGCGCGTCGACCCGCGGCGTCTCATCTTTATGAGGCGCAGACTCTGACCCACGCTCTTGTGACTCAAAATTTGACTCGCGTTCCGCTGAGCCAACTTCCGGACTAAGCAAATTTACTCCCTCTCGGCGATCTTCGTTCATGCGCATATTTTAACACAAAAACAGATCGACCTCACCGTATTGGTGAGGTCGATCTGTTTGATTCACGCTTACTTCGCTACCTGTTCAGCTGTCCTACGTTTTGTGATTACAGCACCCGAACCAAGCACACCCAACAAAATCAGGATACATACCACAATGACTGCCCAAATATTGTGCAAAATAGCAAACACGATAATGGCAACGGCACTTAAAACAAAGGCAACGGCAAAGGTGATAACACTGATAAAAGCCTTACCCACTCCCCCAATGACCGGAATGAAACTCATGAGTGCAGAAATTGGTCCAAACAAGGCCCACAAACCAAACCACATCATAAGGAACCCAATCAAACGAAAAGCCCACAAAGCCCCTTTGTATTCAGCGCGCATTTGCGCAATACCTTGCTCATGCGTGCCCTCAACTACACGATACAATTCGTCACCATGCTTGTTCACATATGGGTTGACCGTCGTGCCGCTCAGCTGACCAAAAATCGTTCCATCAAATGGGACTTTGACAACGTGATAACTTATGCGCAAATCTCCAATATCTGGATCCGTGGATGTACCGGCGGCACTCTCACGAACATACACATACTCTCCAGCTAAAAGCGTTGCATTCTCCGTCAAAGAAACCATCGACTCGTTGAGTTGCAAGGTTACGGTAGATGGAACTCTGATCGACTCTGGGTCAAAAGCCAACTCTCCTACCTTGGCAGTGCTGGCAACGGTAGTAGCGTCGCTTATCTTCGATGCGATATTCGCATGACCTTCAGATACGTGAAACTTAGTGGAATCAGCTGGCTCATCTACCCAATCAGTCTTATACAAATAATTCGTCTCGCTACTCTGAGAACCGTCAGCATTTGTGTGGGTAACATTTTCCGTGGTCTCGACCCAAGCCATGACCTCAACCTGACGCTCAACTTTCACATACGGACCCGGCTTCAAATACAACTCATCACCAATCACGGGTTCAGCGGCCACCTTGCCGGTCGCTGAAATCAGCTGCCCTGCCGCGTCCGGGGATGCTGCGACGTTATTCGCGTCAACGACTACTGCCCGCTTAGCAATCTGCGCATAATTCGTGCGGCCTTCGTTCCAGTATAAAACTCCAAACGACAACAGGAATAACACGATTCCGACAAGCACGCCTTGAAATGGTTTTACGGTCATATTGAAATAAATTAACGTAATTCTCTGACTCTTTGTCCGTCGATAGTATCCTCAACCTGCAAACCCAGCTTCGCAAACTCGGCACGAAGCTCATCTGAACGCTGAAAATCTTTCGCTGACCTTGCAGCCTGACGAGCGTCAAGAAGCGCCTGAGCCTCAGAAGAGAGTTTAAGTGGGCGCGCGACCACATCTTCAAGCGCTAGCCCGAGCACTTCATCATAGGCTAAAAGCGTAGCCGCCTTAACGGCGCTTGGCAGCATATCATCACCAACTAATTTCCACACGAGCGCCAATGCCTGAACCGAATCGAGATCGTCCCGCATGAATGCCATAAAGGCCTCAAACGAAGCTTGATCGACGGTTGTAGGCTTGTCCCAAGTACGCACGGTATCAACTAATTTATTCAAAGCGTTCTGCGCGGCCTGAGCTGACTCCCAAGTGAAATTCAACGACGATTTGTAATGCGCGCCAAGCACAAAATAACGATACGCAAGCGGCGAGATCCCCTTCGTGGCCAGGTCATCGAGAGAATACGTATTACCAAGCGACTTGCTCATCTTGCCCCCGTCAATCAACAAAAATTCGTTGTGCAGCCAATAGTTCGCCTCGAGCACTCCACGCGCTGCCTCTGCTTGAGCAAGTTCATTTTCATGATGAACTGCAATGTGATCAATACCACCCGTATGAATATCAAAGGGCATGCCAAGGTATTTTTCTGCCATGGCCGAACACTCAATATGCCAACCCGGAAAACCCTTCCCCCACGGTGATTCCCACTCCATGTGGCGTACCTCATCTTTAGGCGAAAATTTCCAAAGAGCGAAATCGCTAGCATGATGCTTCTCGCCAATTTCAACTCTTGCTCCAGCCTCTTTATCTGCCAATTTCTGGCCTGACAAACGACCATAACCAGGAAGCTTCTCAGTAGAAAAATAGACTCCATCACTCGTCGTGTAGGTGAGCCCCTTCTGCTCAATCGCCCGAATCATTTCAATCTGCTCGGCGATGTGATCTGTCGCTTTGGGCATGACGCTTGGAGTAAGCGTATTCATGCGCTGCAAGTCGCGTAAAAATAATTTCGTATAGGCATCCGCCACCTCCCAGGCTGTTTTGCCTTCGCGACGAGCACCTTTTTCAAGCTTGTCTTCTCCATCATCGGCATCGCTCACTAAGTGTCCGACGTCAGTAATATTCATGACATGCGTCACGGAATAACCGGAAGCTTCAAACATGCGTCGAAGCACATCTGCAAACACGTAGGCGCGTAAATTTCCGATAGAGGCACGATCGTAAACCGTTGGACCACAGACATACATGCCCATGGCTCCATCTTTCAAAGGCTTAAATACTTGTTTTTGACGCCCCAAGGTATTGAAAAGCTGAATGGTATTCATAGCTACGCCATAGAGTACCGCGACAAGAATGAAAGTACAACCAAAAACACAACACCCCTATTCAAGGGGTGTTGTGGTAGGAATATCAGCAATTTTCTGGAGCCGGAGATCGATACCATGAAGATATCGAGCCTTTTCAGCGGTCCCCATATTGGAAAGCTCGATCTCGGTGCGTAGGCGCGTAAGGGCATCCGTTACCTCGAGTTTAACATTGGTTTTTATCAATTCTCGGCCTGCCTCATCATGACGGAGTTCTGATAACTCACCGACCGTCACGCTCATCGAGTCAGCCAAGTGATCAATCAGCTGAGGCGGTAATGGCTCGTTATGTCGTACGCGGTAAGCAATCTCAGCCGCGCGACGTCGCATGATCTTGGCATGAAAACGAACCTGAGCCTCCGGGGATCGATTAAAACTTCCTTCAATATCTTCAAGAGTCGTTTTCACTGGATACAAGGTATCGCCCTCCGTAATCGAGCTTGAAGCGTAAGCATACGATCCAAACCCCAAAAACATGATAAGTGCCAGGGATGCGGTCGCGAACGCATACCGCATGGCATGAACAGGAAACGTATGCTTCACAAGCGGTTGATCCGCCACAAGACGGGACCGCAATGAGGCCTTGAAATCCGCGTCAGGCGTACTGTCGCGGCGCAATTGACGCAATTTTGGGGTTAATAAAATCATACGTACGTTTTCATGAGTTCTTTGAGCTTCTTCATGGCACGGTAAGTTTCGACTCGGACTGAACCGGCGGGCTTCTCAAGATTTGTTGCGATCTCTTTATAACGATAACCGAGTAAATATTTCTGCTCGATCAGCCGGCGTTCATGCGGCTTTAACTGACTTATGGCTTCACGCAGGTGATCGAGATCATTAGCAGCCTCTGTCGTTTTTACTCCGTTTTCTCCTTCAAGCGAAAAGGCAATATCATCTAAATCAACATGCTCTTTTTTATCGCGCCAGTAATTGATCACTTTATTGCGTGCAATTGTCATGATCCAAGCTTTCTCTCCACGTGTAGGGTCAAAATCTGCAAAGGCCGCAAGCGCTGAGGTAAAAATATCAGCCGTTAAATCTTCAGCGATCGCCGTATTTTGTGAAACACGAAAATAGACGAAACGGTAGACCGCGTCGAAATGCGTGTCATAAAAGGCCCCGAAATCACCTGCCATAGGCTACTAAGATTACACAGTTCGCGTAAAAACGTTACGTACAATACGGTTCTTTTGAGTCCTTTACGTATGCACGAACCATTAAATATAGCCCATTTTTATGGTTTTGGCAATATCTCACTTGAAAGCATTTCATCAAGAGTTACACAGTTATTCGTCTGATCCAGACGTATAGTTTGTGACTGAACAATAGAAAAATCTTTTGATGGACTCCTGAAAACTGCATACACGGTATGCACAGCATCGTCAGGTGGAAGTTGCCAAATATGATCAATTTCCGTTTCAGAAAAGTCGAGCACTACTGAGCTCCTAAAGAACACGTCATTGCTCAAAATAACCGTATCAGCATCTTCAGCTTCGAGATGGATTTGAATCTCTCTTGAAGTTGTACATGATGCTCCATCATTAAGCGTCATCGACACATGGCTTGGGTAGCTCGACGACCATGCGGAACCAGTTGCTTGTTGTAGGTATAAAAGCCAAAGCGCGCCACGGTCTGTCCCACCATCATCATCACCCACTGCTCCAACAATAAGCTCTGGCACACCTGACCCATTCAAATCATCAATCACTGATAACCCCAATCCAAAATTATCGCCTGCATCAATTAATCCAGTAAGAACGCCGGTGGCTCCACTCATCTTCTGGTAACGGCGCACACCCCCTTCAGCATTGAGGAATAAAACATAAGCAGCACCACTATCAGCTCCTGGGGCATCATCTGCCCAAGCGCCAACAAGTACCTCATCAATGCCGTCTTGATCTAGATCCCCAATCGCAGCCAAAGCAGCTCCAAATCTATCCCCGGCGTGAATGGCATCGGTAAAATTAACAGTGAGACTGGAGATTTTTGCTTGACTTGCAACAGTTCCATCAGCGTTCATGAATAACACATAAATCGCCCCTGTATCCGCCGCACCGTCGTCATCGAGTGATGCACCAACGATCAAATCACGAACTCCATCCGCATTCATATCTGCAACACTTGCAACGGACGCACCAAAACGATCACCGTTATCAAGAGCAGAGCTATTCATGCCACCGGAAATGCTGTTTATCTTATGATAACCAGAGACCGAACCGTCACGCTGCATATACAAAATCCAAATCGTCCCCCTGTCTATACCCCCGTCATCATCCTGCTTGGCTCCAACTGCTAAATCATCGATGCCGTCTCCGTTCACATCAGGAATAACTGCCACGGTCTCGCCGAAGACATCAAAGTTATCCAGCACTCCGGTAAATGAACCTGATGTGTCGCTAATACGCTGCTCTGCTTTTACTGTACCGTCACTATTCAGAAAAAGTACGTAAAAAGCCCCACGATCCGTGCCGCCGTTATCGTTCGCGCGTTCACTGACCACAATATCCTCAACCCCATCCAGATCCAGATCACCAAGCGGATAAACACCGAATCCAAAATCATCCGCGCTATCAATTGGCCCTGTGAATGCACCAGAGGCCATGCTTACTTTTTGGTAATTTTTTACGGTGCCGTCCGCATACATGAACAAAATATAGACTGCTCCAAAATTCGTACCTCCATCATCGTCCTTCCACGCACCAACAGCAAGATCGCGAACTCCATCGCCATCTAGATCCCCAATATCTGCCATTCCGGATCCGAATTGATCGCCGTCTTCAAGCAATGCGCTTATTGAATCCGTGAACGAACTAAGTTTTTTATCAGAAATCACTACACCGGTTGACACCCTTGCGAGATACGAATGAATCTCGACCGTAAAAATACCAACTACACTCGCCATGACAACGGCAATCATGGAAAAAGCAAAAATGAATTTTCTTGAATATGGCGCAAGCATGCATTGATTATAGCAGTCTACAAAAATAAACACCCGTCCTTGCCAGCTAGACAAAAACGGGTACGGAATCAAGCTCAGCCAAAGGTGATTACCGCGGTGCGCACGGGCTTCACCTGACCAAACGTATACACCTGGCACCGGTTGTTCGGGAAGTCGGCCGTATCAACCACGAGGGCGATGACGGCATCGTTTGCGAGCTTCTCCTCACGCTCCCAGGGCTCCACCTGGAACGCGCACTGGCGTTCGCTCACGATCATTCCGACCACCCTATGCTTGCGGTCACCCTCGATGATCGGTTGACCCAACCCACCGAAAGGCTGATGAAGGGTGCAGTCACGAATCCGCTGAAACAATTCCACTCCAAGCCGGAGCTCGAACTGCCTCCACAGAGCCTGTTGATATTCCGCCGGCCCGATCTCGAGCCACGGAATCGGCTCCAGGTGCCGAATCCTGGGAGTAGACCCCTGTGGAGTACTCACGGCACGCAGCGTCTGTGCGCTGGATCGGCTTGATGACGTCAGACTAACCAGATGCCAGCCTTCACGCAACCACACCGCCCAGACAGACTCTGAGTACTCGTTCTTGAACGAGTCCTGCCAGAAGCCGCCCTCTCGAATGACCCCAAAACACGCACGACCGTCGTTCAGCTGGGCCACGTAAACACGAGCCCTTGTGAGATCCATGTGAACACCCCTCCCGGCAAAATGCCGAGTGATAAATATACCGGAAATTGCCAAGCTTGGCAAGAATTAAGCGTTGTCACCACGAAAAATCGCCATGAGGAGCACAGGTGCTAATAACCATGCGCACTGAGCCCAGGGAGTAATGAATACGAGTTGAACATACGGCGTAATAATCCCTTCGCTCCAAAAAGAACCCAAGATAACCACAATAAGTCCAGCCAAAGCTCCAGCGAACACAAAACGTTCTAGCCCTGTTGGCACTACATACGGCTCAAAAAAACGGTTGCGTCGGAAAATAATGCCAAAAATAAGGCTCGCGATCATGAAGGCGGCAACGTCAAGCTGGGATTCCGGATATACATTCAAATACGGAATAAATGCGAGTGACGGCAAAAGGTGCACCACGAGCCCCGCAAACACAATCGCAACAAAAGACACAATGATCGAATTTCTCCCAAGCGTAAACGCAAATACCACACTTCCTGCAAAAATTGCAGCTACCACAAGCGCATCCCAAACGAGTCCGTTCAATAACCCCGTTATAAATTGGAGCGCGGTCTCATACATAGTCCTCTTAGTATACCTAACTAAAAACCACCCCAGGACAAAGCCCTGGGGTGGTTTTGATTATTCTTCCCGCAAATTGAGTTCTTCCAAGAGTCGTCTCGCATCTTTATCAAGCTTCTGTGGCGTAATGACTTTAACGATCACAATCTGGTCGCCACGACCACGATTACTTGGCACACCTTTACCACGCAACCGCAGCTCATCGCCGCTTTGAGTGCCTGGTGGAATTTTCATGCTCACCGGACCGTCGACCGTATCAACGGTTACCGTGTCGCCGAGTGCAGCCTGTGTGAAGCCAACTTTCTTTGTAACGTATAAGGTTGTGCCTTCACGACCAAAACGCGGATCTGGAGATACTCTCAAACGAAGATATAAGTCGCCCGGCTCGCCCTGGGTACCAATACTCTCACCCTCGCCGCGAACACGCATCTGCATGCCGTCCTCAACGCCAGCAGGAATATCAACGCGCAAAGTCTTTCTGCCACGTGACGTACCTTCACCGCGACACTCCGTACAGGCTTTCTCCGGCTTTTCGCCACGACCATCACAGTCGGTACAGGCGACGCGCATTTGAACCGAACCCAAGATGGTGCGCTGATTCGCAATCGTAAAACCTTTGCCCTTACACGTAGCACATTCTTTTAGCTTGGTTCCCGGCTCTGCACCTTGGCCGCCGCAACGTGCACAGGTATTGGTTTTGTTTAGGCTGATTTCTTTGGCCACGCCAAAAATCGATTCCTTAAAGGTCATGAAGACTTCCATCTCAACGTCATCACCCTTTGGGGATCGACCACGACCACCAGTAGAACCGCCAAAGAAGCTTCCAAAGATATCGCCAAGATCACCAAAAGCGCTGGGATCAAAGCCCCCAGGGAATCCGCCAGCGCCACCAAAACCTTGCGGACCGTCAGCGGAGCCGTACTGATCGTAACGGGCTCGCTTTTCCGCATCTCCAAGTGCCTGGTAGGCCTCATTGATCTCCTTAAACTTCGCCTCACTTCCCCCTTTGTCCGGATGGTGTTCGTGGGCCAGCTTACGGAAGGCTTTTTTGATATCGTCCTGTGAGGCCGATTTATCAACGCCTAAAATTTTGTAATAGTCTTTGGACACATTATTTGATTTCTTCAGCCTTAACGTCGATCACCTGACCGTCAGTCTTCACTTTACTGGATGATTGTTTACTTTTGCCAAACACTAAACGCAATAGTGGGAGCACGACAACTGTAAACAGGCCCGTGACCACGGCCCAGCGCAGCTTCCACTTCGCAAGCTTGGCAAAAAATCCCATACTTATTCAGCTTTGTGATCATGACCGCAATCGCAGTCATCAGTTACTTCTGACTGCGGAGCAATCTTACAACAACCGCCGTCTCCGCCCTCGCAACACGACGTCTTCTCCTTTATATCTGTATGACCCTGACCGCAACAGTCATCTGTCGCCGCCTGCGTCTTAGCCTTACCTGAAAACATCGCCTTGAGAGAATCGAAGAAAGACATACGGGATTTATTAAGCGGTTTTAGTGTCTACCTTCTCTTCTACGTTCCAAGAACACAACTTCATTGGTTCACCGCCATCAACACGACCCCAAACACTATACTCCCCAGCCGCCGGAACCAGAACTCCCCCAATCCGAATCACAATGTTCGCACTTGGACCCTTGAGCTTGTTCTTGAACAGCTGACCCTTATCAACGAGGGTATTTGAGCTGTCGGTCAGATAGATCTCAACTTCACCCTCAGCTGGCAAACTGGTCAACCGTGCCCCAAAGAAACCGCGGAGCGCCATGGGCGTTCCTTTCTGAAACACTGTCCGATCAAACACGTGCATGTAACTCTGCATGCCATTGACTGACATGGTCGCGAACTCACAAAACAGTGCGTATTCTTTCTGGATCATAGAGCAAACGATTGATCGTCCCGACGTATAAAATCACTTCGAGACTTGATTAAAATTGTAGGGAACCGATTAACCAGCTTAACCGCCCTGCTTATCGTCACCCGGCTTTTCCTCTGTAAACTCCGCATCCTTTGCAGTTGATTGTTCAGCAGCGTCTCCAGCGGCGGCGTTTGCGTCACCGGCAGGAGGATTTTGCTGATACATTTTAGCTCCAATAGCTTGAGCGTCTTTGTTCAAGGCATCGGCAGCAGCTTTGATGGCTTCCACGTCTTCACCGTCCTTTACGGCCTTAACGGCAGCAATCTTATCAGCCATATTCTTCTTCTCATCATCAGACAGCTTGTCCTTGTACTCATCAAGCATCTTCTCAACGGTGTACACGGTAGTATCGGCCAAGTTGCGGACTTCAATGAGCTCCTGCTTCTTTTTGTCCTCATCAGCATGAGCCTCGGCATCGGCCTTCATCTTCTCGATCTCCTCTTTCGATAATCCAGAAGAGCTCGTGATAGTAATGGTTTGAGTCTTGTTAGAAGCTTTGTCAGTCGCGGAAACGTGCAAGATACCGTTGGCGTCAATATCGAACTTCACTTCAATCTGCGGCACGCCGCGAGGAGCTGGTGGAATACCGGCCAGATCGAATTGACCAAGCAATTTGTTATCACCAAACATTGGACGCTCACCCTGAGCAACACGAATGGTCACGGCTGGCTGGTTATCAGCAGCCGTTGAGAACGTTTGTGACTTTGAGGTTGGGATGGTGGTGTTACGGTCGATGAGCTTAGTAAACACGCTGCCCATGGTTTCAATACCAAGTGACAACGGTGCAACGTCGAGCAGCAACACATCCTTCACGTCACCCTGCAACACACCGGCCTGCACGGCAGCTCCGATAGCCACGACTTCGTCTGGGTTTACCGAAACGTTCGGCTTTTTACCGAAATATTCTTCAACCTTCTTAAGTACGAGTGGCATGCGGGTCATTCCACCCACCATCACTACTTCAGCCACATCTGCCGTGGTCATTTTGGCATCTTCAATAGCGCGTTTCACTGGACCAAGTGTCTTCTCAACAAGTGGCATCACGAGCTCTTCAAGCTTGGCGCGTGTCATCTTCATGACCAGGTGCTTTGGACCTTCTGCACCAGAAGTAATGAATGGTTGGTTGATCTCCGTTTCCTGTGCAGTCGACAATTCGATCTTAGCGCGCTCTGCGGCGTCTTTAATACGCTGCATGGCCAAAGGATCATTAGAAATATCAACGCCTTCGATCTTTTTGAATTCATCAATAATGTAGCGCATGATAATCAGATCGAAGTCATCACCACCAAGGTGCGTATCACCATTTGTAGCAAGCACCTCAACCGTACCCTCTGAGACATCGAGCACGCTCACGTCAAACGTACCACCACCCAAGTCATAAACCATGATCTTGGCACCCACTTTCTTATCAAAACCGTACGCCAAAGCAGCGGCCGTAGGCTCATTGATAATACGCATGACTTTGAGACCGGCAATTTCACCAGCGTCCTTGGTAGCCTGGCGCTGAGCGTCATCAAAGTAGGCCGGAACGGTAATCACGGCCTCAGTGATCTTCTCCCCCGTCTTTTCTTCAGCATCAGCCTTTAGCTTCTGGAGCACCATGGCGGAAATCTCCTGTGGTGAAGACTCTTTATCACCAAGCTTGATGGCCACGCCTTCACCCTTCTTCACGATGTCAAAAGGCATGAGTTTAATGTCACGCTGTACTTCCTCATCAGAAAAACGACGACCAATCAAACGCTTTACAGAGTAAAGCGTGTTCTTTGGATTGGTCACAGCCTGACGCTTGGCAGGCATACCCACCACGCGCTCCCCCGCCTTACTCACCGCCACCATACTTGGGGTGGTGCGCATACCCTCCTTATTTTCAATCACCTTTGGCTGACCACCTTCCATCACAGCCATGCACGAGTTCGTAGTTCCTAAATCGATTCCTAGAATTTTAGACATATTATTTAACCAGATATAAATAACGAGTTGTATAAGTGTTAACAGTTGAGGCGATTACTGAAACATGTTCACGCGCTTGAGCAATATTGGGAATTGGTGTCTCCATGAAATGGAGTGGCTTATTACGCCTCGCTTCATACAACTGAGCTAGAGCGACCAGATCTCGCTTCGTAATATGTGCTGGCACAGCCTTTGGTTGAGATAAACTCGCAATGCACACTTCTTGATATTTACTGCTGCTGATTAGTTGATCAAGCTTATTACCTAATTTTTCTTGGTCGGGGCTGAAACTCTGATCAGCTTTACCTAATAGGTGTATCAAGAACCCTTCTAGCAACTTCGCCGCGGATACAACGAATGGAATGTAATCGTTATAGCTCGTTCGGGGCGAGCGATCGTAAGTGGCCAAGTTTTCATGCATTTTAGCTACGTCCTCCATCAAACCAATCATCTTTCCCCCATCCTGCAACCGTACGGTGCTATTGAAATATGTTGTCGCCGCGGGACCGAAGCACAGTTCTATCAAGCTCAGATCGACAAACGGAGGCATAATTTTAACGCTCGTTTACGATCACTTTCGCCGGACGGAGGACAACATCACCGATTTTCCAACCTTTGATAAGTTCTTCGAGGACGGTGCCGTCTTCCTTTGACTCGTCAGGCTTGGAGCCACCGGATTCGTGGAGATTGGGGTCGAATTTTTGGCCGACCGTTGCAATTGGCTCGACACCCATGCCTTTCAAGGCCTCCGCAAATTGACGCTCGATGTGACCAATACCCTGGAACCAGGTGTCAAAAGCTTTCTGAAATTCGGGCGTCGTTTGTCGGACGTCGGGAACATGCTTCATGACGTAGCCAAAGTTGTCGACCACCGGTAGCAAGTCTTCTGCAAGCGAGCTTCTGACCCGGCGGCGATCAGTCTCACGCGTTTGGGCATTCTGCTTTTGCAGGTTCTCATAGTCTGCTAAGGCTCGCTTCCAACCTGCCAAGTATTCGTCACATTTGGCTTGAAGATCTACCTGAGGCTCAGCGGGTTGCACGAGCTCGTCTTGAGGTTTCTGTTCATCGGTCATAGCGGAAGTAAAGGTTGTTCAAGAACTTTTTTGGCTTGGGTCAGAAGCGCGATGTTGCGGTTGTAATCCATGCGGAGCGGCCCAACAATGCCGAGCACACCTTCAACCCCGTTGCCAAGATCACTTTTTACCACTACAGACGCCAGTTCATTGCCAAGAGGATTTTCATCTCCCAAAAGCACGGTTACTTCATCTGTAGCTGAATTCAAGATGTCTTTGAAGGCGGCATCGAACCGTTCCAAACTTTCCGCAAGCAGGAGAATGGCGCTCCCGGACTGAAACTCTGGCTTACGCAAGAGGTTTGCCAGTCCAACCGTGGTACTCCAGGGACGACTGGTGGCCAACATGACGGCCTCACCGGATTCTTTAGCTACTGCATGGGCCACTTGAGCCAAGCGTTCTTCCGGAGTTGGAGCTCGCGGAGCCCTGCGCACGGTAATGTTGATGCGAATGTTTTTCTGCACGGGTTGCGAGGCCTTCTGTTCTTGGCCTTGCTTAATGTAAAAGCGGTAGGCCTTCTCTGTCGGCACGCGGCCAGCGGAGGTGTGTGGCTGAGCAATGAGGTCAAGTTCCTCAAGCACCGCCATGTCATTCCGAACTGTAGCTGATGAACACGGTAAGTTATACCGTTCACACAGCTGCTTTGAGCTAACGGGCTCAGCAGTGCGGATATACTCATCAATAATGAGTTTTAAGATTTGCGCCTGACGTGGGTTCATAGGCTGATGTGACCCGAATCCATCACAAAATCAATTAGCAGTCCATATTATAGACTGCTAACGATGGGTGTCAAGGGGATATTTTAGGCGGCGTCTTCTTGATCTTGTTCTTGACTCGACCGATCCAAAACCTCTGTTTTTGCGTTTTCGTAGTCAGAGACTGACCTCTCCTTCGCTACCGGTGCTTTCTCCCGTGCAGCTAACTCTTTTTCAAATTTCATTCTGCCGTACCGCTCTGTCTCGGTTTCATCAGAATCATCTTCAGAAGCAAGTAAGCCCTCATTTGTGTAAGCGATCGAATCTAAAGAGATACTCTTAAATGCTTCAGCACGAGCCATGAGTTCGTCAGTTGCGGAAGCCATCTGCTCCTTCTTACTGCGCAGCTGCATTTTTTCGCGTTGATTAAAAACTGATTTCATCTTATCAAGGTGCTGCGCCAGTCGATCTCTGGCCGCCTTTTGTTCAGCGGCGTTCCGTGAAGAATTGATTTCCTTCACAATATCATCAATAACGGTAATTTCAGCACGGCGCGCCGCGTTCTCCATTCCGATCTGGAACTCAGCATCTGCAATTGCATCCTCTGCAGTTGTCTCCTTCTTTTTTGTCGGCCGTTCAATGGTCGCCGCCTTTACAACAGGCCGAACGTCTGTCTCAGGTAAATTCTGAACACGTTTCTGAGGTGCTGCAATCTCAACAACCGCTGCCGGCTCTGCACCATCTGAGTCATCAAGGAGCGCCTTGAGTTCAGCCCGGAGTTTGTCGGCTTTGGCCATGTCCTTTTCTTTAAGTAAGGCGGCTTGCATGGCTCTGGCTTGTTCCATCTGTCCAATTGAATCAAAACCAAGCTCCTCATGGAGCGGAATTTCGCGCCCAGCAACAACTTCTTGATCTTCCTGTGATTTGATCGTTTCAAGTTCCGGAACATCTGACTCTGGCTGACGGCGAGGTAATTCTCTTTCCATATTTAGACATCATTGGCAGCTTCAAGGTGCTGTTGTTCTTTCTTGCCAAGACTACCCCACTGAAGCTTGGCTGTCTTCTTCTTTTTCAACAGCTCCGCAAAATGCTCTCCACCTAAGGCCGTTGGCACAATGACATACGTGGCTCCAAGTGCGTAGCAACGTGCAGCATCAGCCGATGATTTTACGGTCACGATGATTGTGGCTTTGGTTTTGTGATGCGTAAGGAAATCAAGAATATCTTCATTCACCGCCATATCCGGAATAGCAGAAATGACCATTCTTGCCTGATCGGCCCGAATAAACTTCATAACCTCCTCATTTCCAGCATCACCGTATACCGCCCTAATACCTGCATGCTCAAGCTCCTCAATAACTGCAGGATTAAAATCAAGCACCAAGAAATCATCAGTGAGCTCTTCTACTTGCGGTAAAATTTTCTTGCCCATTTTATCAAATCCGAGCAGAACTACCTCTGGAGCCGGACCTTCATTGTCATGCTCGTCCTCGCCTCTGCGCTTCAAGCCTGGCAAAAACTGCGCCACCCACTCATACACGCGCTCATTTGAAGCAATCATGTATGAAGAGCCGGCAATTGTAATGAGCGCCACCATGGTGACAAGTGTCGTCAGGTGATCGTCCAAAAGTCCAAGAGAAATACCGCCAGCAATCAAGATAAATGAAAATTCACTTACCTGAGCCATGGTGGTGCCGGCCAAAAATCCGGTTCTTGGGTGATACCCCATGAGCCGCATGATAATCACAAGGATGATCGGATTCCCAACCAAGATGAGCAAACTAAAAGCGACAATTGGGAGCGTAAACTGGGCCAAATCAGAAGCCACAAGTTGCGTCCCGAGCATGACAAAGAACAGGACCAAGAAAAAATCACGGAGCGGCCTGATCTTGGCTTCGATCTCATGCTGGAAACCAGTGCCGGACAAAGAAATACCGGCAAGCAAGGCACCAATCTCCAAACTGA
Source organism: Patescibacteria group bacterium (assembly GCA_030916555.1). Classification (GTDB taxonomy): domain Bacteria; phylum Patescibacteriota; class Patescibacteriia; order UBA9934; family UBA9934; genus JAGORL01. The sequence continues at coordinate 18,680 of JAUPWK010000018.1, forward strand.
AACCCATGAGCTGCAACGCAGAAGCCACCGCGAAACACCATGACAAAGCCACCAAAAACAACAACTCTTGAGAAGTGGCCGCGTACCGGAAGAGATGCGGAATAATAAACTTTGCAAACGCAGCAAGCACCGCGACTACCAGCAAACCTTTAACAAGCGATCCCGTAAGCACCGTTACCAGCGATCCCCCATCCGCATAAGCCGCAAGGAGGAGTAGGAGCATCATGGCAATCAAATCTTGCACCAGCAAAATACCAACCGCGATTCGTCCGTGCAGCCGATCAATATCTTCTTTATCCGTCAGCAACTTTACGATGATGATAGTAGATGAAAATGCAAAGGCGACTCCCAAAAATGCACTCGTAACGAGATCAAAACCCAGAAGTTGGGCTAATCCAAACCCTGCAGCACTGGTCACACTTACCTGTCCAACTCCAGCCGCTAACGCAACGCCACCAACATCTTTCACGTTTCTCCAGTTCAAATTGAGTCCGACAATAAACAGCAAGAAGGCAATACCAACTGACGACAGGGCCTGAAAAATTTCAAACGACTGTGTAAATCCGAGCATGCTCGGCCCCACCAAAACTCCCGTGAGAATGTAAGCAACAATGAGCGGCTGGCGTAATTTATGCGCCAAAATAGACACCACTCCGGTCATGACAATGACCGCTGCGAATTCCAAAAATAATTCGTTGAGCATAATCCTCCGATTTGCTCAAAAGTATAACACGCTAGTGGTCGATGCTATGACCGCACGACAAAGCTCCCCATCCCGAGCGACGGCGAAGGATCCGAGACCGGCCACCGCTATGTTTTCTCGACCTCCAGCCAAATGCCCCTGCCGGGGAGGCGTACTTTCTTTGGCTGCCCAAAGAAAGTACCAAAGAAAACCACCCGCCTCTCGGTCTGTCGAGGGCGAAGTTTGACGTCGCTTCGGGCAAAACAAATCCCAGCTGATTCTCTATTCCCTGAACAAACAGGTGAAGTGGTATCAGCTGGGGTTGTTTTGCTATTCCTACGCTTCCGCCAAACTTCCTGACGAGGCACACCTCGACAGACTCTTCGGCGGGATAGCGATTCCACCGCTTACCGCCGTGAAGAACTAAACGATATACGCACCGTTTTCGTAAATGACTTTGTCATCGACCACTACACGTTCCGTTTGGGCAAAGACATCCACATGATATTGACCTTCACGGCGCTTGAGTCCTGGCTTAGCATAAATGGAATGTTTTGCACCAAGAGACAGGTGAATGCCACACATACGCTCATACGTTCCGATATCCATAACCCGGCGATCGCGACTGAAAGCGCGATTCATACCAAGACCAAGCTCACGCACCCAAACTTCTTCATCTGCTTTAATTTGCTCAATAACGGCATCAAAATCAGGCGTTGAATTTTTCACGGCAACCACTCGTGATTTTTCAATCACAAGCGTAATTGGCTTGTCTGGAGTGTTCACCCGGAAATCAGTATCACCAAAAGCAAAGATGTTCACCTCACCGTTCACGCCATCCAAATTCTTGGCCTCAGTAAACACTTCACCAATCGGAAACTGACCACCGACATTTTTCATGCCCGTGTAATCACCAACATTCAATTTGGCATCTTCAAAAGCGGAGTCATACCGCAAACTTGCTCCCCCGCTTTCCACCACCGCCGAACTCGCCGTGTCAAGCAATCCTTTGAGCGTTTTTCCAACAACACGATAATACGCTGGATCATACGCGAGTGAATTCACATACACCTCAATATCGTCTCCCTGCATGCGGAACAAATGAGGGTGTTCGATAACTTTTAAACCTTGTTTAAAAAGCTCAACGCGAATTCTAAACTCATTCAGACGAAAACTGAGTGACTGAACAAGCACCACGAGATCGCCGGCCTGCAAATCAGCAAAGGCCTTAAGAATGTCGGCGGTTGAAGTTTTTTCAAAGTCGATAAAGGTAGCTTCAGGCAAAGCCTGACGATATCCCCCTGTCACCAACGTTGATAATTGGCTGTACTCATCAAAAACAATCACCGCCCGCTTGTTCGGCGTATGTTCGACAGCTTGTGAGAGAATATTTTTTAAATTTTGCGTAAGCGTTTCTAGGAGTGTCATATTTTGGCTAAGACTCTACACGTTTCCCCTATATGTGTACAGTCCATTGACCAGGGCCAAGGAAGGGCTATAGTGGATATGCCCCTGCAGGGCTACGTAGTTACACGATTATTTATTCATTACATGTTTCTCACTATGTCACAGGATAATAAACCAAAACCAATGACTCCTCCAAACAAGCCTTTCGCAGGCGATGAGAAGAAGAGCTTCGGCGACGAGAAAAAGCAGTAAATCAAGATCTCATCAAAAAAGAGCCCACGTGGGCTCTTTTCTGTTTGGCTTTAGAATTTAATCGGCACTTCAATCGATTTATCGTTGGCTGGTAAACCGGATGGGTTATCTTTTGCGAGCACAAGCTTGCCAGTGGCAGTAGTTGGAGTGGTATAGGTAATGACTGCCTTAAAATTCACAAAGTCCTCGGTCATCCAATCACTCTGAGCTTCAGCCACACCGGAACCAAGCAAGACATTGTTTGCATCGTAAACGCTAACTGGGAATGAAGCTTCAAAGTACCACGTTCCACGTGCCTTACCCGTCACCGTAACTGGGCTCGAGATCTTCGAATTCTTTGCAGGTGTCGTTACCTGAATGAGACCACTCAAGTCATCAACTTGAACTTGGTCATCGTTATTGTCATCTGGAACCGGTGTCGGCGAAGCTGGAAGGCAGCCAGCACCAATGGCAATAAGGAGTGCGAAAGCTGCAAATACTTTATACGTCATACATGAAGTTTACGTGTTAATCTTAGGTTTAAAATCGAGCGCCAGTGAATTAATGCAGTATCTGAGGCCCGTTGGTGCTGGCCCGTCTTCAAACACATGACCCAGGTGAGCATTGCAATAAGCACATTTTACCTCAGTCCTCCGCATACCTAACGATGCATCGACGTGAGAGGTAACATTCCCCTTGGTAACGACATCATAAAAACTGGGCCACCCGGTACCAGAATCAAACTTAGTATCTGAAGAAAATAATGATTTTCCACAATTCACGCAGATGTACTCCCCTGCCTCGTGATGATCATAATACTTCCCGCTAAACGGTGGCTCAGTCCCCTTCATGAAACAAATGTTGTGTTGCTCTGGGGTGAGGTGAGGATTAGCGTTTGGTTCCATACTGAAGCTCATGTTTTAAGGCACGATACTCTGGCTGAGTCTGGGCGACAAGCGCCCAAAACCGTTTAGAATGATTCATCTCTTTCAGATGACAAAGCTCATGCACGATAATGTAATCAGCCAAGTGCGACGGAAGGAGCGAAATTTTATAGGTAAAACTCAGCCTCCCCGTACTCGAGCAGCTGCCCCAACGTGTTCGCTGATTTCTGATTACCACATCTTTCCAAACAAACCCGTAAAACTGATTAAAATACTTCAGTCGATCTTGAGCGAGTCGCAAGGCTGAAGATTTAAACGTTTTGAGTTCAGCGGCGGTGCCACGCCATGAATATGGACGCGGCTTTGCCTTTAAGCTGCGCTGAGCATTGGCTATCCAATCAGCCTTACTTGCGACGAGTTTATCAATCACTGCCCTTGAAGCCCGCTTTGGAGCCGTAACCACGCACGCGCCATCAGGCTCAATCCGAATCCGCACGTGTTTAGCACGAGCAAAGGTTCGAAGCGTGTAGGTAATGGTCGACATGGTAACGACATATTACCCTAAATCTACAGGTAAATGTCTCCGCGTGACGCAGCGTGTAATTGACTTTTGCTTAAAATTCTGCTAATCTCAGGCAACTCAAGGAGGTGCCTGTGATGCCATATTTGCCCGTGTCCGCTTTCCCGAATGTCCCCCTGTACGCCTGGGTATGCCTCGCCTTGTGCCTAGGCCTCGTGGCGGCGTACTTCATGTTCCTGTCCGCGCAGGAGCAGCGCCTTCCGTCCAACCGATGATCAGCTCTTCACCGCCCGGCCACTCTTGGCTCGGCGGTGATCATTTTTTTAAGCAAAGACCGCATCCCAAGCAATAGAGATGCGGTTCGTTATCGTGACTGAGGGTCACGACATGACATTCGATTACTCCTCAAGAAGTGCTTGCGTAGCTTTGATGAGCCCTGTCACATGCTGGAGTCCGGCCCGAAGCATGAGTCCAAGCGCTAGCGACGTCGCCGCGTGGGGCAACATCGACAAGCCCCCAAAGCACAACATCACGGTGCCACCGATCAGCAGTGCATACATGATGGGCAGTAGCAGCACGCAGCCTGTCATGACGAGCAGGGACAGAACGCGCAAACGGAGCACGTCCTTTTTATGCACGTTCACGTGCAAATCGGACTGATCATCAAGCGAACCACTCGTCGGCTCAGCGTCGTGAAGCATACAGCCCCCCCCAAACGCCCTAACGGTGCTCGGAATTGCGTCGAGATGTCAGCGTCAACGCGAGCCCCAACAGACCGACGATGACGAAGAATCCGTAGAAGGAAGGCGGTCTCGTACCGAGGACCGGATCCGGATGAGACGCGAACGCCGCCGCAGTCAACAGGGACAAAAACATGAAACCTCCAACACCGAGAATACGGCACACACATATATACGTCAAGTTGACAAACGGCTAATTTTAGCCTAATATTCTCACGCAACCACACAGGAGGCACCATGTGCAGAAGGGCTTTCGGGCCAGACGAAGAAGACGAAGTCGTAGAAGATCCGGACACCCAGGAGGCCATCCTCCCTGTTTCCCGCCATTTTCCGACTCCAAAAACGCGGGTCGGGACAGCGATAGCGTCAAAAAACGGCCAGCAGGCCGTGACTCGACGCCTCACGGAGCGCAACGGAGCGCCACCGACCAAACGTCGGCGCTAAGCGCCGTGAGCTACAACGCAAAGCGCCACCCAATAACTCGGGTGGCGCGTTTTTCTTAATTATTCAGTTTGTTAGGCTTCGGCGTGTAACTTGAGCACGGCTGGACGAGCATTCAGCCCCTGCATCCAGCGCACGATGTTGGCGTACGTTGAAACATCAACTCCAGACGTTTCCGCTCCCGCCACCGTGCTGCTGACATTAATATCCGCGACAGTGAAAGTGCCAGCGACTAAATATTCCTTACCTTCAAGCGCAGCATCAAGGATTGGTAAGAATCGATCAATCGCAGCCCGAGCAGCAGCGGTGTCATCATTATCTGGAGTTTTACGGTAACCTTGCAAAATCAGTGTCATGAAAGGGTCAGCAAGGTTTGCAAGTGCCCAGGCGTTCCACTGTGCCACCAAACCGTGCTCTTGCAAAGTGCTCCCAAGCAAAGCTGGCTGATGTTTTTCTGCCAAGTATGCGTTAATGGCAAATGACTCAAACAAAACAAAATCGTCATCCATCATGACCGGAATTTTGCCGTTTGGATTCAATTTAAGAAAAGGCTCAGATTTGTTCTCGCCAGCGGCAAAATCGACGCTCACAGTCTCATAAGCGAGGCCGAGTTCAGCAATCAACCAATGACAACGATATGCACTGGAACGCTTGGTACCGTAAAGCTTTAACATAGTCGTATATAAACTAATAATGCGTCATGAGTATGGTCTAATACATCCGTCTTGTCTATGGAAGTATATCGAAATACATGCCACGCAATTACGTTGACTTTTTTGCTAAAATCAACTATCTTACGCCAGCTCCGGAGGTGACATGGGACTTTTCCCTGAGTGTTCTGACAAACGCCTGGAACGACTCGTTGAAGCTGTCTTCATACCGCTATTCATCGCGGCATTGATCGACCCGGAACACTCGACCGCCGTAGAAGGCGGAGTGCACACACCTTATCACCGCCAGGTGACGGCAAGTCTCCCGGGTCAAGACCCGGTAACGCTGAGCTGGGGGTACACATCCCCTCCCAACCAGCCTGCGCTCGGCACGATCTTCATTCGCTTTCGTCAGGGCACGCTGCAGTGCAGCTTCGTGTACTATCTGGCGATCAAGCTGATGGATGATGGGCTTTGGCAGTATGAAGTTGCGCGCGCTGATGGTCGCGAATGTACGCCCATCAACTACACTCGCGCGAGTACCATGATCGGTGACTTGGCACGAGACTTCGGCAAGCTTCACCGAAGCTGACGCCCCCCTTCGCAGCCCTAACTATGGGCTGCGTTTTTGCATAAAAAAATGTCCGAGCATCGGGTTTTCAGGCCCTAGCTCGGACGTGCGTTCGACGGCTATCTTGGTGCTGTTATACACCTTGAAGTTATTTTCGCCGGCTACTAGCTAACGAGACGAAGTGTATCCTCGAGTAACGCACAGTTCAGAAAACCGTGCTGAACTGGGGCGAACCCGACATGATGCCGGTTCAACCAAGCGCTACTGCCGGTACGGATTTATCGACGTTACGCGCCGGACTACCATCTGCCAATGGTGTTACGCAACGACGTCGCGGATCAGTCTCAAGAACCTACCGCGATCTACCTCACCCTGTGGCCCCCCGACCACTCCCCACAACTGAGACCGAGGAAAAGTATAAAGCATTTATTTGGCTGTGTCAAGCGAATATACGAGTTGATCAATAAAAAACCCATCGGCGCTGCCGATGGGAAGGTCTCATCCCGAGCTCAGAGACCCATGCAGATGTACACCAAACGGTTGTCCGGATTGTTCGGATCCACCGCCAGGTGCTGACGAAGCAGGAGTGTGCTCGGCCAAAACTGCAGGTCGTTGTCCTGAGTACGCTCGACACAAGCCCATGCGTCAGGATCTTCTTGCCGCTGCACGTAGCAGTCGTGTTGCAATGACCGCGAAGCCGATACCTTCAACCGGTCCCGCATCTCTACCTGAAACAGGCTGGGATCATCCGGTGGCCGGTGATCGAAGATCTCGAGTCGAGCGGGCGCTCCGCTCCGGTTCTCGATGAAGTACATCGGGGGCGAATCGGGACTCAGCGCCGACGCGCACGAACCGGCCTCCGGAACCGTCGAGCAGCTACAGCCGACCAAAAACACCAAATAACGCATGGCTACCTCTTCGTCTCAGGAAGCGAGACCGTGGAAGAATATCAAATATTAGCAAAAAATCAAGCTAACCACCGATCCTCCTGCCGAACCAACAACTCTGTCGCCTTACCAGGTTCGGCTAAAATATCCTTAACAAGACGCTCCATGCGCTGTGACTGAGAACCCTTTACAAGCACAACATCGCCTGTCTCAAGAATGCGATCCAGATAACGGCCAGCTTCAACCGAATCCTTAAACCAAATCGTTTTGTCCTCTGGCATACCCGCCGCAATAGCAGCTTCAATTGCGAACTTCATCTGAGGACCAACCGCTACAAACAAATCCGCAGCTGTAGCTACACGCTCACCAATCATGCGATGCTCAGCCTCAGATAGGCTTCCAAGCTCTGCCATGTCCGCCAGTGCAGCAATCCGACGATCCTTAAGCTCCCCTGGAGTAAACTGCTCTAACGCCTCAAGTCCGGCAATAACCGAAGCTGGAGCGGCATTATAACTGTCGTCCAAAATAAGCGAACCCTTAATACCAGCCAACGGTCGCAAACGACCATTCACCGGTACAAGCTCCTTTGAAAGCGCGGCCGTGGCCGTGACTAAAGGCACACCGTGATGCACTGCCACCTGAACGGCAGCAAGGGCTGCGGACACCATAGACACAGTGGCGCAATTCAAAAGCTCAAGCTCGGCAGTCTCGTTCCCAACGTGCAACGTGGCCTTTGTAACCACAAACACCTCCCCCACATCAAAGCTTTCCTCTTTCGGATAGGTGAACTGAATATCTGTAGCGTATGCATCACCATTACTTAAGCTATACGTTCTCACGGGAGCATGAAAACGTTTGCGCATGCCCATAACACGAACATCGTCGCCATTTAAAAGCACAAGTCCGTCCTGCAAGACTGCTTCACCTAAGGCCGCCTTCTCATCAATAAGTGCCTCAAGGCTTGGGTAATTCGAAACATGTACTGGAGAAATCGCCGTAATCACTACTGTCTGCGGATGTGCAATCCGAATAAGCCCAGCCATATCGCCAGGCTTGTCCACGCCATATTCGAGAACAAGATACTCCGGCATATCTTTGCTCCGCACTGCCCGAGTAAACAATTTCAACCACTCCCAAGCGTTTTTTCCCGGACTCTGCTCGCCAAGAACTGCGAGGGGTAAACCAATTTCGTTATTGTAATTTTTATACGGCGTACGAACACGATATTTTGCACCAAGTGCAATCGCAATTGCGCTACGTGTTGAAGTCTTCCCCACCGAACCCGTAACTGCAACCACTGTTGGGTGGTACTTTTTGATTTTCGCCTTGGCGATGTTGGCTAACGCTTTGATAACGAGATTTTTCATATATTTAAGCAAGTGACTGACCAAACGATATATATTCCGCAGACATGGTCGTAATGCATACAAGCCTGACCTGCCGACGACCTAATCCCTCCGCACGTCGGGATGGTCATAAAGGTCATCAGCTACAAATACAGGTTACTCGATTGGGCGCTCTGGGGCAACGCCGTAATACTCCAAAAGGAAAGCGGCGATTTCGCCAAAGACCGGCGCAGCCGTACTCTCTGCGTAGATCACTCCTTCTTTGGGATTTTCGATTTTTACAATCATGGCAAAAACTGGATCCTGAACCGGACCATAACCAGCAAATGAACCATTGAATTCAGTTGTCGAATATACGCCATTTCTTGCAATCTGCGCCGTTCCGGTTTTGCCACCAATGTAATAACCCGGCACACCTGCTTTTTTACCGTGACCGTATTCCACCACTGACACCAACATTGCACCAACAGTCGTTGCCGTTGCAGGAGACACAACTTGTCGAACCTCCTGTGGCTCCGTCTTCTCAACCGTACCGTCCGCATAGCGCAATTCATCAACAATATATGGCTTCATAAGCAAGCCACCATTTGCCAACGCCGCATATGCAGTCACGATTTGTAATGGCGTAACCGTGATTCCTTGCCCGAAAGCAGCCGTAGCTGGATACACCTCTGACCACTCATCAAGTGAAGCAATTGTTCCGGCTACTTCTGATTTTAACTGAATACCCGTTGGCTCACCAAAACCAAATTTCTTCACGTAATCTTCTAGAGCGTCACGCCCCATCTGACGCATTACCCAAACCATTCCTGTGTTAATCGACTCTTCCAGCACCTCGATCATGGAAACATTACCAAACACTTTTTGAGCAGCGTTATGAATGGTAAACGTATCAATTTTCACTGAACCAGTATCTGTAAAGCGGGAATCTGGACTTACCGCGCCTACATCAATTGCGGCCGCCATAGTGAGCGGCTTAAAAATTGATCCCGGTTCGTAGGCGCTAAAGATAGCCGTATTGTTATATACAGCCGCGTCTTCTACATGGCCATACTCCGCTGGATAAAAATCTGGAGCGCCGCACATCGCCAACACCTTACCGGTCTTAGGCTCGAGAATTACTACTGTCCCAGAGTCTGCGCGATGCTGTTCAACACCGCGCTCCAAAATCTCACACACTTTTACCTGCAACGTGCGGTCAATTGTAAGTACAATATCTCCCCCATCAATCGCAGGTTTAAACTCACGATTCCCTACCCCAATCCAGCGCCCCGACACATCAGTTTGTGAATTTAAGTGGCCAGGCTTACCAGACAAAAAATCATTAAAATACCCCTCAAGGCCATAGAGTCCACGTGGCTGACCATCGTCTTTACGTCCCAAAAAA
>JAUPWK010000019.1 GCA_030916555.1 Patescibacteria group bacterium
AGCCAAGACTTTTTTGGTAGCTGGGGCGGGGATCGAACCCGCGACAACAGGCTTATGAGTCCTGTGCTCTACCAACTGAGCTACCCAGCCAAAATGCCGCAAAACTATAACAAAAAATCTGAGATAGGGCAAGAGTCGCCATGGCGGCATTTTTCTGCTAAAATACTTGCGTATTATGACCACCACAACTCACACCGCTATCGGCACCCTGGTCGGCACTGCGGTGGGCAACCCGCTCCTTGGCTTTATCCTTGGACTCTCCTCGCACTATCTTGTGGACATGATTCCGCACGGCGACATGTTCATGCGCGAGCCTGATAATCTCGTCAATAAAATCACCGAAAAACTAGCCCACGTCTTTGTCATCACTGACATTGCGCTTGGACTCACACTCCTTACAGTTCTTGGGTATTTCTTGCCAAACGAAATTACGAGAAGTCCGGTGTACATTGCGAGCATCTTTGGAAGCATCTTGCCAGACCTCATGGTTGGAATAAACGATCTCGTGAAAACTGCGCTTGGTCGTAAGCACACGCAAGTTCATTTCTTTTTTCATGACTTCTTTTGTCGCAAGCACGGCGACCCTAAGCTTCGTTATGCACTCGCAGCACAAGCTCTTTTTGTGCTCGGTGTTATCTACTATTTCTCCATCTAACCGCTAAAGCACTGCTCCACCCGCTAAACTAAGCAGCGTCACAACACTCGCGCCAACGAGCATCCCAAACAGGATTCCCGCAGCTGCCTGCTTAAACGGAATTTTGAGAGCTACGGCCGCAAATGATGCGGTCCAAACCCCGGTGAGTGGAAACGGGATTACAAGAAACAGAAACAGTGCCAAGGCACCATATTTTGCATATCGATCCTTAAGTTTATTTTTTGCGCGATCAATCACAGCGTCAAGGGGACGAAGCAGCCACGGCAAGTAGCGCTCTACCAGTGCATGAAGAAGTTCAAGACCAAAATAAACTGGAAAGAAAATCAGCGTCGCGCCACAAGCTGCTAAACAAAAAACAAGACCTGTTGCTAGGTGATACTCATGGATACCAAGCGGAATCGACAATTGATATTCAGTAATTGGGATTGCCGACAGCAAAATCACCCGTAACCAAGTCGGCAGTCCCGATAGCGCAGCAATCACGACTTCGGTCATAAACTCGGCCAAGCAAAAGTTTTGTAGGTCCACCCCGCAAGACTCATAGCGTCATCAAAGCGGGCGATAATATCATCTGCACCAAGCACGACAATATAAATCTCATTACCATTATGTTCCACAGCTGTAGCCAGACAATATCCGGCCTGAGGAATATAGCCCGTCTTCCCTGCAGTGATTTGATACGACCCCTGATTTAACAATGAACTTAAAAGTAAATCAGTCGACGGAATGCTTGACACCCTTCCGCTTGCCTGCTGCACCGATAACTCAGCCGTAGTCATGAATTGCGTCATCTCTGGATGCTGCTTTGCCTCCGCGAGCAAGTATGTGAGCTCCCCCACCGTTGATACATTATTCTCCGACAATCCACTCGGATCTTCGAAACGTGTTTGCAGCATTCCAAGCTCAATAGCCTTCGTATTCATCTTCGCAACAAACTCGTCAGCACTAAGACCGGATAAACGTACAAGTGCCATAGTGGCGGTGTTATCAGAACCCACCAAACTTGCCCCTAAAATATCTTCAAGATGTGTCGGATCGTTGTAATACAGATATACGCGGCCAGTGCCCGCAAAATCTTCAGGCAAAATCTTAGCGTATGTAGCTAAATTTGGCTCAGTTTCCAAAAATACAATCGCCGACATGAGTTTCGTAATACTCCCGATTGGCCGGACCTCATTCGGGTTTTTTGAAAATAATGTCACACCACTCGCAGCATCGATTACTACCGCGCTTCTCGCGGAAGTTACCACGCCAAATGACTGTAAATCCACTTTAGTTGGAGGTGGAATGGGCTTATCAGCCGCCATCGGTAATGTTGCAGCCTGCATTGATACAAGTCCGCCCACCACACTTTCCGTCGATACAGGAACTCCCGCCTGCCATTCCAAAACAGCGCCGTCAACAGGAAAAAAATTGACAATGCTCGCTGCAAATAAGAGATGGGATAAGGCTTTGGCGATCATACACTTGCTGGAGGTGTCTCGGTCATCACTGTTGCGAGTAATTTATCAATATGTGCATTCCCATGCAGCGTCGCGTAATCCGGCAACTCCTCTTTGCTATGCAGTCCCATGAACCGCAAAGCATCAGGAGACAACGAAAATACCGACTGTAGCTTGGCCGCGTCATCACGCTCCTCAATCAATCCTCGCATGAGCAAGTTACGCAAAATCAAACTACAGTTTACACCACGAATAGCCTCAATCTCTGGTTTCGTGACCGGACCCCGATACGCAATGATCGTGAGCGCCTCTAAAGATGGACGCGTAAGCTCTGGAGCGACCTCGTCTTTAGCTAAACGCGCTACCACTTCAGCACTCTCTGGATTCGTTACAAGTTGAACCGTGCCATCCAATGACAATACGTGAACGCCTGAACCTTCGACGTTTCGCAATCGTGTAAGCTCATCAAGTGCAGACAAGACGTCGACATCATTCGCGCCCGTAACTTTAATGAGCTCCTTCACAGAGATGGGCTTGGTAGCCACAAAGAGACAGGCTTCAATACTGGCTAGTAAATTCATACGCGTTTCAATTGAATATCTGCAAACGACCCCGACTGCTCCGCTCTCACTGCCCGTCGACGCAATAACTCTAGGAGTGCCAAGAAACTCACCACGACCTCCATCTTCGATCCGGCACTGCTCACGACCTCATTAAATGACATCGTCGCCTTACTCCGCAACGCCTCGGTAAGTTCCTCAAGCCGCTCCTCAACGGATTTCGTCCGCTCCATACTCGCCTGCTGGAGCGCAAAGAACGGCTGTAGACGCTTTAAAATCGACTGATAGAGTTCTTGTAAGGCGGTCGGGGTCACATTGGTCGCAGGCGCGAAGGCCACCTCCTGAACACGCTGTGACTTCACAAACGGTCGAGTAAACATTCGTGCTTTCAAATAGCGCTCCTCAAGCTCCCGTGCCGCGGCAGCATATTCCTGATACAGCCGTAACTGATCCTGAAGTCTGTCTGCGCCCTCATCCTCATCTTTGATATGTAAATACGGCATGAGCTCGCGGCTCTTCATGTAAATGAGGCGCGATGCCACAAGCAAGAAGTCAGCCAGTTCGTCGCTTGGCACTTCATGCGACTCAAGATGCGCTAAATACTCCTCCGCTACTTTCGCCAGCGAAACCTTGGTAATTTCAAGTTCCCTTTTCTCAATTAACTCCAAAAGCAGCCCCAAAGGACCAGAAAAATCCTCTTGTACAACAGCAAACTGCATATCGGGGATATTGTAACAGAAAAAGCCCTTTCGCATAGCGCAAAAGGGCCTTTCTTCAATTACTATGCGAGCTTAATATTCGCCTCCTTAAGCGCCTTCTCAGGCAATGGCGACGGCGCACCCATCATATGATCCTTGGCATTTCCATCCTTCGGGAAAGCCATGACTTCACGAATGTTAGCTTCACCTTGGAACAGCGCCAACACACGGTCAATGCCAAGGGCAATACCGCCATGTGGTGGAGCTCCGAACTCGAAAGCCTGGAGCATGTGACCAAACTGTTCATCAATCTGCTCGGCAGTGAAGCCCATGATCTCAAACACGGATCGCAACGCTTCAGGGCGATGATTGCGGATAGATCCGCCACCAATCTCAAAGCCATTTAAGACAATGTCGTACTGACTTGTAATGATGTTTGCGATATCTTCTTTATTCATGAGCTTATCGCGCCACTCAGGCAAGGCTGCTGAAAATGGGTTATGGGTGAATGTCCAACCGCCATCCTCAGTCTTCTCAAAGAATGGGAAATCGACTACCCAGAGGAAAGCGAATTCATTTGGATCGTTCTTATCGACACGAATATCCGGTCGGTCCGTACCGTGCTTCTCCATGGCTTCTTTATAAGACATGTGTGGGAATGGGACTTGTTGCATCTTGGCATCTGGTCGATATTTCTTCACCATGTCAATGAGCATGGTTTCAATCAACTGCATGACCTGCTCACGCTCCACAAAACTCATCTCAAGATCGAGCTGTGTGAACTCAGGCTGACGATCTCCGCGCTGATCCTCATCACGGAAGCATTTGGCAAACTGATAATAGCGCTCCACACCAGACACCATAAGCAGTTGCTTAAACTGCTGTGGTGACTGCGGCAAAACGTAAAAATTCTGAGGATGGAGGCGTGATGGAACAATGAATTCACGCGCGCCTTCCGGCGTGCCCTTGGTCAAAACTGGGGTCTCAACTTCAATGAAACCCTCGTTACCAAGATACTGACGCATATCTTGAAACATGGCGCTTCGGGTACGCAGATTTTTCTGCATACGCTCAGAACGAAGATCAAGATAACGATACGTCAAACGAGCTTCCTCGTTCACCGGACGCGTATCCTTATCAATCTCAAACGGTGGCGTCTTTGACTCATTCAAAACAACAACCGACTTCGCTAACAACTCAACCGTGCCAGTTTTTAGCTTATCGTTAATTTGCTTAGCGCCACGAGCCTGAACAACACCGGTAATCTCCACCACCCACTCTGAACGAACCTTATTCGCGATCTCTGCAGAATCCCCAAGTTCACCCGGCACTGCCACAATCTGCAGCAAACCTTCACGGTCCCGAAGATCAAAAAATGCCACCTTGCCCATATCACGACGAGCGTGAATCCATCCAGCTACCGTTACCGTCTCCCCAACCTTTGCCACAATCTCTGAAGTCAATAAACGTTGCATAATCATTTATCTATTAGCGGATAAGGCTTTTATTTGAGTTCAGTTTGGATGAACGGGATGCTTTGGTCGAGGCGTAGGCAACCCTACGGTGAGAGCAAAACAGGGACCCGTGAGTCCAAAATGGACCAAATAAAAGTGTTATTAAAAAATTCGCCCGCACATCACAATTCTGGTGAATTATGTGTGTAAGGGCGAACTTCTTCGCGGTGCCACCTTACTTTGAACTTTTACGGTGAGTTTTCCCCAAATGCGGATGTCAGCCGCACGCTTCGATGGCTCCAAGATAGCGCATAGGGTAAACTTGTCAAGGTAAAAAATATCCGCTAACATTCCGCAACCTTCACGTACGGGGAACTTATGAACTGGCACATTATCATTGGCATCCTCGCAGGCGTCCTACAGCTCGCGGCTATCCCTTCGTATCTGAAAGACATCCTGAAGGGCAACACGCGCCCAAATATCGTATCCTGGGCGCTCTGGACCCTTATCCAGGTAATTGGCATCTGGGTCATGGTCACTTCCCCTGACGGATTTTCGTGGTCGCTCGTTCTCCTCGCCGCCGCCACCTTCAACACCAGTGCCGTAGTTGTGCTCTGTTTCCTTGGTTACGGCAGTAAAGAGTTCGGGCGCATCGAGCTCATCTGTCTCATCCTGGCGCTCATTGCCATTGGCTTGTGGGTGACCGTCAAGAACAGCACGCTCACCCTCACCTTCGACATCCTGGCTGACCTCGTGGCCGCCACCCCAACGCTCGTGAAAACCTGGAAGGAGCCGCGCTCGGAAGCTGTGGTACCTTGGGTGATGGTCTCAGCGGCTGCGTTCCTCGGCGCCCTGTCCACGACCATTGTGGACGTGGAGAACCTGGCGCTCCCAATCTACCTGGGAGTGATCAACGGACTCATCGCGCTCATTGCGTACGCGGGTCAACGCCGTACTCCCCCGCCCGTCACGTCCGCAACCTAACACACGCCCGATCACTGATCGGGCGTGTTTCTTTTAGCCAATTGTTGTCGTGTTCCAGAACGGGGCTTCATTCACATAACCGGGCACATGAAAACGCATGAGGTCATGCACGCAGGCCGCAAACTCCCCCACATGATCCGCCTTTAGTGAGGGTCGCAATAAATCCGTATATTGCGCGTCACGTGCAAAGCGCAATAACGTCACAATCTCTTCCTCCATGGATCGTGCCGCAAACCATTCCTGCGGCCGCTCTAACACACAATTCGTACACACCAATCCCCCTCTCCCCTCATGCCAACGAAACGCCAATGGTCGGATATCGTCTTTGCAAGACAAACAAGCACCAAGTTCAACGTCATAACCAAGGTGACGTAACAAACGCAATAAAAAGCCACCAAGCACAAACGTATTTCGGGTTGGCGGAAAAACAGGAGCCGTATTTAAAAATCGCAACAGCTGAAGAAATTCCTGGTAGAGCGTCTCGTCTTCAAGATCTGGTCGCACGGTTTTATCAATCAAGGTAGCAGCCGCAAGCGCCAAAAGGCGTGGTTCAATCGCAGTTGCAAGTGCCGTAAACACCTCAGAGCGCTCAACACCAATCACTGTAGTGCTCCGGGCGCCTTTAATGATTTCAAGTTTTACAATCGCAAACGGCTCCAGATGAGCGGCCAACTTCGCCTTGCCCTTCCTTGCCCCTCTGCCAACAAACTCAAGCTTCCCATTTCTAGGCGTCAACGCTCTATATCTGCGGTCCGCCTCCTTCCAGGGCTCACTCGCAATCACGATAGCGTCAGTCTTGAGTGTCGACCACATAGCGCCCAAGTATTAACGCGTTGCGCGTGTCTCTTCATCAAAATAGGCTTGTAAAATAAGCATGGCCGCAATTTCATCTTCTGAGGCATTCGCGCCATATTCCTTTTGCATGCGCCGAGCTTCAGCAGAAGAAAACTGTTCATCAACAACTCTCACCGGCAAACCAGACACCTCACCCAAGTTGGTTACAAAAGCCATGGTTCGTTCCAATTGTTCCTCACTCTGATGAAAGTCAGTTGGAATCGGCAAGCCAACCACAAAAGCTTCAACGCCTTCACGCTTTGCTATTTGCGTAATGCGCAACGCGGCATCAGCGCCACCTGGAACAAGCTCAAATGGAACCGCCACATGAGAACCATCATCACCAATAGCAGTGCCAATTTTACGTAAACCAAAATCAACACCTAGATATTTCACAGGCTTATTTTTTCTTTAATCACTTTGCCGTCAGACATAACAGGCAAGTCAACACCGGATTCATAAACACCATCTCCATCATCCGCAAAGAGCAATACAAAATATTCACCCGGTGGAGAAATCGGCTCGGTGGTAGTCACAAGCAAATCGAGATGCGTACCAATGCTCAACAAAGGCGATTTTCCAATCAACGGTCCTGGAGGTTCAACAATTGCTAGGTGCACCGTCACAAAACCCTCCTGCTTTACTTCA
>JAUPWK010000020.1 GCA_030916555.1 Patescibacteria group bacterium
GCGAGGGTAGCCACCGTGCCTGAGGCTCGACCGGGTTTAGATGAAGTGGGGCCGCGCTTAGAAGTTGCAATTGGACTATCCATGCGGAATAAGGACGAGGTTTTATGACATTACAGCGCAAGTCCGCCATCCTACTTTTATTGCCTGATGCTCGTTTGCGAGATATTTACATGTCTCGGTTCGAACGGGACGGTTGGGAGGTGGATGTGGCTGTGAATTTGGTGGATGCAGAGCGTCGGGCGGTGCAGTTGCGTCCACTTATCTTGCTCGTGCATTACAGTATGCTTGAAAATGTCAAAGCTGCTTTGAAAAGGCTCCACGGTTTGCCAACGCTTTTACAGACAAAAATCGTCGTGGCAGATAGACACTTGTCTCGAGCGGCAGTCAGCGAACTACTGAAAGAAGGTGCTGATCAGGTTGTTATGACGACACACCTGACTCCGCAGGCACTTGTGCAAAGTATGAATTCTCTCATTGATGCGAGCGTATGACCAAAGTTGAAATTCTCAGTGTTGGGCTGATTATCGGTGTGGTTGGTCTCATATCTGCATTTGCGGTGAGTTCAGCGAGAGAGCGAACGAGAGATGTTACGCGTTTGTCACACGTGCGTGAGCTTCAGATTGGACTCGAACTTTTTTACAATGATCACGCTGCTTATCCTGTGGTGGCCGAAACAACTGCCTTGGGACAGACCACGACCGCCTGCTTATCAGAAGATGGTTTTGGTGCGCCGTGCGCAGAGGGAGACACGCAAACCGCGTACGTTGAATTTGTACCTGCGCCACCTATGCGTGGCCTTAAAGAGCGGTCTGCATGTTCTGGTCTTAAAAATGCTTACTGTTATTCGAGTGATGGCGCTGCGTTTGCGGTTCAATTTGAACTTGAAAACGGCAATAATCTCTTAGAGCTCCAAAAGGGTTTAAACTGCGCTACACAGGATGGTTTTAAAGCCGGAGCCTGCCCAGTCTTAACGCCGGCGGTAACGCAATAATTTGTATGACTGATGCGTTGTATCTTCTTGGGGCGGCACTCCTTGGATTTTTGGCAGGTGGAATTGCGAATGCGCGGATCATGCGTACGAAAGAGAGTTTGATCTTTACTACTTCGCGTTCCTGTTCGATTTGTGCTGCTCCTGCGCATCCAAAAGAGATGCTCCCATTTGTAGGCTATTTTGCAGTGAAAGGGCGCTGTCACAAATGCAAGGCGGTAATTCCATGGCAGTACCCGGCTACTGAATTGGCGTTCGCAGCTTTATTTGCTGTGTTTGCAGCAAGGGCGCTTGGAATGTGGGGTTTGGTTACTCCGGATTTCGTAGCGTCGAATGCGCTGTGGGTTTTATTTGTTCGGGACGCGCTTGTGGCCTGTGCTCTGGTGCTGATCTTTATCTTTGATTACCGAGCCTTCATTATTCCAGACCGGATCACAATTCCCGCCATGATTATTGCGATTATTTGCAATGTGGCACTTGGTTTGCCGGTGGTTTCGATTTTGCTTGGTGGTTTTTTGCTTGGTGGTTTTTTCGCAGTTCAGTTCTTGATGTCACAAGGCCGATGGGTGGGTGGAGGAGATATTCGTATGGGTATGCTCATGGGCTTCTTACTTGGACCATGGCTTGGGGTTGAGGCTTTGCTCTTGTCTTATGTTGCGGGTGCAGCGGTGGGGGTAGGATTGTTGCTCACTAAGAAGCGCGACATGGATAGCCACGTGCCGTTTGGAACGTTCATGGCTATCGGCACTGTTGTCACGTTGCTTTGGGGGCAGCAGCTTTTGGACTGGTATTTGGGGTTTTTTGGGTAGGTGACTGGGTTTTTTGACCTTCGGTCTAAACCCCTTCCGGGGGAGATACTTTCTTTTCGGAAAAGAAAGTATCCAATCGGGCGGGTTAGCGATTCCACCGCTTACCGCCGTGAAAAGATTGTGTTAAAGAAATACTCCCCGCACCGGTGTTGGTGCGGGGAGCTGTTGGTTAGCGTCCTCAGACGCCAACCGGAGAGGTGTTCAGGTCATGCTGACCAGCCAGTTGATGATTGCCGCGAGGCAGAGACCTCCGGCGACGCCGATGACCGCTATGACCATGATGACCACGTTCGTATTGCTTTGGGCGGTTGCTCGGTCGAGCGCGCCCGCGAGCCATGACATGGGGACTCCAGTCCTAAGTTGGGGAGGTCTCAGGACCGAGACAGTATAGTCGAAAATTAGGCAAAAGTCAACGTGCGGTGCATAACAATCAGGCTTGAAAAGGCCTTGGTTTCCGTAAAATTACATGGTAATATGGCCCGGTATGTCATTGTCGAAAATGGAGGCTGCGGAGCGAATTTTAAAGCTCAGAAAACTGATTGAAAAATACCGTTACGAGTATCATGTTTTAGATACTCAAGAAGTTTCCGATGCCGTAAACGACTCATTGAAACATGAGCTCTACACGCTTGAACAGGTCTACCCAGAGTTCATCACGCCAGACTCGCCAACACAGCGCGTGGGCGGAGCGCCGCTTGATAAGTTCCAAAAAATTACCCACGTGTCTCCTATGCTCTCTATGGAAGACGTGTTTAGCTTTGCTGAGTTAGTTGACTGGGAAACGCGGTTGCTGAAAATCCGTGAAGGCAAGCCCGTCGATTATTACGCCATGTTAAAGATCGACGGCTTGGCCGTGTCTTTGGTGTATGAGAATGGTGTCCTCATGACGGGTGCAACCCGAGGTGACGGCAAGATTGGGGAGGATGTGACGAATAATATTAAAACAATTGAATCCATCCCGCTTTCGTTGCGAGTTCCAGAAGAGGCTGAGTTACAAGCGCTTAAGAATACATTCGATCTCTCGGAAGACGTAATTGATAAAGTGCGCTCCCGATCTGGTCGGATTGAGATTCGCGGCGAGGTGTACATGCCAAAGAAAGCCTTTGAGAAAATGAATACGGAGCGCGCCAAGCGCGGGGAAGAAACTTTTGCAAATCCAC
>JAUPWK010000021.1 GCA_030916555.1 Patescibacteria group bacterium
CGATTACACTCGGAATCGCCGGTATTTTTGCGTATCTTGCGTATGTAAAATGGTCATCAAATACCGCCCAAGCACTTGGCGCACTCGCGGCGGTCGTGGGGGCGATCGGCAATGCCACCGACCGGCTCATCAATAACTTCACAACGGATTACATCATTCTCTTCAGAACTTCCGCTATCAACCTATCAGATATCCTCATCGTGATCGGTATCTTGGCAGTAATTTGGTACGATACACACATCCCCAGCGCGCCTAAAATTAAATAGTGATCGGGCGGCACAACTAAATCAATCAACTCCCCAAATACAACGTATTATGGGTTTTTCTTTTGTTTATGCCTCCGCGCTTGAAGGGCTCAAGGCCATTCCCGTCAGAGTTGAAGCCGATATCAGCAAAGGTTTACCAAAATTTTGCATTGTTGGACTTCCAGATGCTGCTGTAAGTGAATCCAAAGAACGGGTCCGGTCTGCAATGAAAAACAGCGGACTCGAATTCCCAAGAACAGCAATTACCATTAATCTTGCTCCGGCGGACGTCAAAAAACAGGGACCTGTTTACGATCTCGCCATTGCGCTCAGTATTCTAGGTGCCCAAGAAAATATCACCTCAACCGAAGCCCTGCGTCACACGGTATTTCTCGGAGAACTTGCACTTGATGGAAGCATCAAACCCGTACGAGGAGTTCTCTTAAGCGCACTCATGGCCAAAGCTCAAGGCTACACCCATGTTGTGGTGGCCAAAGAAAATGCTGCCGAGGCCGCGCTCGTGAATCAGATTACAATTCTCCCTGCAGAGTCACTCATACAGGTCATGGACCATTTGAACGGCAAAACTTTGCTTGCCAGTCAATCGCAAACACTCTATAGCGCAGCACTCAAACCACACCTTGATATGGCTCACATCCGCGGCCAAGAGCATGTCAAACGTGCTCTTGAGGTGGCGGCCGCTGGCGGACACAACGTCCTCATGTTTGGACCACCGGGGAGTGGAAAAACAATGCTCGCGAGAGCACTGCCGTCACTCCTACCGCCCCTAAGCTTTGAGGACTGTCTTGAAATCACCGCCATCCACTCCGTAGCCGGGCTTACGCATGACTCCTTAGAGCAACAGCGCCCGTTTCGGTCACCGCACCACACCGCAAGTGGAGTTGCACTTGTTGGCGGCGGAGCTTGGGCAAAACCCGGAGAAATCAGCCTAGCTCATCGCGGAATTCTATTCCTAGATGAATTTCCTGAATTCTCAAGACACGTCCTTGAAAATTTACGCCAACCACTAGAAGACGGGGTTGTAACCGTATCTCGTGCCACTGGAACATTTGAATATCCAGCCCGGTTTATGCTTATCGCCTCCATGAACCCCTGTCCGTGCGGCTATCTCAACGATCAGCTCAAGCAGTGCATATGCACACCGATTCAGATTCAACGCTATCAACAAAAAATCTCTGGCCCACTCCTTGACCGCATCGATATCATTTCTGAAGTACCGAGAGTCGAAATCGACAAACTCATGGCCACGACGCTGAGTGAGGACTCGAAAACTATTCGTGAACGCGTGTGCGCTGCCCGAGCCATCCAAACACAACGTTTCTTCGCTACCAACATTCGCTCCAACGCCGAACTTCGCGGCGATCTCCTTCAACAGCACTGCGAGCTCGATACAAATTGCGCGCATCTGCTCAAAAATGCCATCGAAAAACTCAACCTTTCCGCACGAGCATATACCCGCATTCTCAAAGTCTCGCGCACCATTGCAGATTTAGACGCGAGTACACATATTCAAATCGAACATCTCGCCGAAGCCCTGCAGTATCGACCAAAACTTCAGCAAGCATAATACAAAAGCGAGCCGCAATGGCTCGCTTTTGAAATTTAGTAACTGAGGTAATCAGCTGGATTCATGAACTTGCCGTTTGCAATCACTTCAAAGTGCAAGTGTGTACCCGTAGAGTTTCCAGTTGAACCACAACGTCCAAGCGGCGTTCCTGCAGTTACCGTATCACCCTTCTGCACGTACAAAGAGTGGAAGTGGCCATAACGCGTAACCAATCCATTACCGTGGTTAATTTCTACCGCGTAACCATAGCCGCCCTTGGCACCGGAGAACTGCACAATACCGTCCATAGCCGCATAGTTGTCATTCGTAGACGTACCGTCAGCGCGACCACTACAGTCAACATCCATCCCTGTATGGAACCAGCTCAAACCACGCACAATGTAATGAAGATCCGTTGGCCAAACCATTTTTGCACTGCCTGTTGGTTTGGTAGCGCCGCTTGAACCCGCTGGAGCCGTAGTGAAAATATCCTTCACAGCTACAGTACGAGCCACCGGGATAGGTGCGGTAATCTCACCGCCTGGCACCACCAAACTCTGTCCGACCTTCAAGGAATCATCAGCACTTAGACCATTGAACGAGAGAATCGTATCCGTAGCGACATTGTATTTTTTTGCAATCGCAGACAAGGTGTCCCCATTCTTAACCGTGTGCGACACACCCGTGACTGGTAAAATCGTTAATTCCATGCCCGGTTTAATCACGGAACGAACCGTCATACCGTTTGCCCACAACAACGTGTTCAGAGAAATTCCAAATTTCTGTGAAATCGTCGAGAGCGTATCCCCGGTTGTTACCGTGTACTTCTCGGTTGATGTCCGTGGAGCCATGGAAATAAGCCCATTGCCGTGTGTATCAATTGGGGAGGCAAGTGCCAAACCTGATTGGCTCAAGCCAGTCATTGAAGTTTGCGGCTCAAGAAGCGTGGTTCCACCAATTGGGGCATGCAAACTATCATCCGCAAAAGAGGTGACCGTTGCATAATCAGTTACATCCTCAATGTTCGCATATTCTTCAATGACCTCAACCTCTTGCTTGGTGACGATGCTATACAAAATACTCCGCTGACCAAAAGCATCAGACTCGGCTCGCACTTCGCCTAAATTAAAGTTAACCGTGCCCGCCACTACCGCAATCGCGATGACCACAATATGCACCGCGTAACGGTTGGTAAGCACAAACATCAAACGATTTTTGGCTGGTCGATAAAAATTCCCTAATCGGCGTCGAGCGCCATAGGACAAGCGATAGATGGGGAGAATAAGAAAGCGCAAAACCGTCTCCCAAGCTGGGCGAAAAATACTCAGCACCAATCCAAACAAGGCAATAAAAATTGCCTTCAAGCGCACGAGTCCACGAATGATGGACAGGCCGAGTCTCACAGTGAGTGGCGGGCGTTGTGTAGGAATATTTTTGAGGGTTAATGCAATGGACAGTCTACCGCATTTTAGGACCTAGGTCAAAAGCTGAAGAACACAATTTTGCTAAGATTAGACAAAAGCGTTGACGAAGTTAGCCAAATACTTTATGCTCCCGCCACTATGCATAAAGTTGAACGCCTGAACGATAGCCAAGTTAAGATTACTGTCACCGTGCCTGTCGAACAGGTGGAGCGTGGCATGCGTCATGCAGCGGAACACATGACCGAAAACACCACCATCCCTGGATTCCGCCCAGGAAAGGCCCCATACGAGGTCGTCAAAGAACGAATTGGCGAGATGAAACTCCTCGAGCATGCCGCGGAGGAGCTCATCCGCGCCACGCTGTCTGCTGCGCTCATTGAAGAAGATCTAAGCATTGTTGGCCAGCCATATTTCTCTGTTGAGAAAATGGTTCCTGGCAATGAGCTTATCTACTCTGCAGAAATCGCCCTCATGCCGCACGTAAAAAAGTTGGCAGATTACGAAACGCTCACCGTGAAGGCGGAAGACACGAGTGCTACCGATGAAGTGTTTGAACAAGCCAAGAAAGATCTCTTGCGCATGCGCACCACAGAGGTTCGTGCTGAAAAAGAACACGAACTCACAAAAGGCAACAAGACCGTTGTTAATCTCACCATGAAACGCGAAGGTGTTGTCTTGGAGGGTGGGGAAGCTCAGAATCACGGCATCTATACTGGCGAGCCGTACTACATCGAGGGCTTCATTGAAGAGATCATGGGAGCTAAGGAAGGTGAGGAGCGTTCATTCAAACTCAAGTTCCCGAAGGATCATTACCAGAAGCATTTAGCCGGTCAGGACGTTGATTTCACTGTAAAAATCAATGAAATCTTCACCCTCGAAATTCCTGCTTACGACGAAACTTTTGCTGCAGCACTTGGCTTTAAAGATATCGCAGAAATGGAAGGTAAGCTCAGAGAAAATCTGCGCGACGAGAAAGTTGACCAGGAGACGCGTCGTCAAGAAAAAGCCTCACTCGAACTCTTAGCCGAAAAATCAGACTTCTCAGATATCGGTGATCTTTTGATCAACCAGGAAATTGATAAGATGATTTTTGAACTTCGTCAGTGGGTCACGCAAAACGGCATGGAGTTTGACGAATACCTCAAGTCCGTTAAAAAATCTGTTCCAGATTTGAAACTCGACTTTGCTAAGCAGGCTCTTGTCCGCATCAAGGTCGCCCTCATCCTTGAGGAAGTTGCCAAGAAAGAAAAAATCGCTCCAACTCCTGAAGAAATTGATGCTGAAGTCGATCGCATTGGCGAAGCCGTTGCCAAAGATCCAGCCGCTAAAGAACACGTCTATAGTCCAGCTTATCGTGAACGCGTAGAGACTCAATTGCGCAATCGCAAAACTGTGGACTTCTTGAAGAACAAAATGGTGAAGTAAACAAACACGAGCCGAAAGGCTCGTTTTTGTTATAGAGATGCGGTACGCTACTTTTGACTTTACAACTTTCGACTCAAATCTATGCTCTTCGGCGCACATGTGTCTGCGGCAGGTGGTCATTGGAAAGCTCCTGGCTATGGGGCTGCGCTAGGCTGTGAGGTCATTCAGTTCTTTAGTCGACCTCCGCAGGGTTGGAGCGCCAAACCAATTTCAGATGAGGATGCTGAAAAGTTTAAACTCGCCATGAAAGAGCAGGGGATCCAGCGCGCATACGTACATGCCCCATATCTCATCAATCTCGCCTCAGGGAACAATCGCACGCGCCACGGGTCAATCTCGATGCTGAAGGACGAACTCGCGCGCTGCTCCCAGCTTGGCGTTCACGCCATGATGTTTCACCCAGGCTCTGCTAAAGAAGTCGGACAAGAAGAGGGGGTCAAGAAGGTCATCGAAGGCTTAAATAAAATAATGGACGGCTACGAGGGCTCATGTCGGTTACTTATCGAGATTTCGGCCGGCGCGGGTGCGGTCATGGGCGACACTTTTGAAGAGCTGGCCGCTTTTATAGACGGCGCCGAGCGCGGCAAGGACATTGGGATCTGTTTTGACACCCAGCACGCCTACGCCTCAGGTTACGACCTCAGAACAAAGGCTGGTGTCGACGACACATTTGCCCTTTTCGACAAAACCATCGGCCTTAAAAAGCTCGTAGCGAGCCACTGTAATGACTCCAAGGTTGAATTTGCATCCCACAAAGACCGCCATGAACACTTGGGGCAGGGAACTATGGGCCAGGACGCCTTCAAGTTCATTGTTCAACACCCCAAACTTCAACATCTCGATCTCATTTTAGAGACTCCTTACGAAAAAGAAGGGGAAGCCAACGATCCCCGCGTGGCTGATCTTGAGCTCTTGAAGTCCTTTAGATCCTGAACGAAAGTGAAGGATCTAGCAGACTGGGAATGGAGTCATTAAATAACTAATCTTCTAGACCCTTCGCCTTCGCTCAGGGTCTTAAGTGCCATGATCCTCACCATTCACGTCAAACCTAACGCCAAAGTTACCAAGGTCGTCTCCAAGCTCGACGATCAAACTTTTGTCATTGCGCTCCACGCCCCAGCAACTGAAGGCAAGGCCAACGAGGAGCTCGTAGAGTTCTTGTCCGATAAATTAAACATCCCCAAAACCTTCATCAACCTAAAACGCGGCCACAACAGCCGCGTCAAACATCTTGAAGTTCCGGAGGGAACAAATATATTCTTGTAAAACACGATGCCGCCCGACTTCCCGAAGGAAGCCGAGCGGCGAGCAAGCTCTAGGGGTACATCACGTAACTGGAGTAAACCCGGAGCTGGGGATCAAGAAGCTGCCAGCTGAAACGGCCGACCATATCATGCCTGCGGAAGGCCTCGTCGCGCGACCAGCCGAAGAGCGGCTCGTAGTACGGATCGATCTGCTTCACCACATCCTCGTAAACCGCGGCGGTGTTGTAGCCGCAGCGCCCGAGGAGCGCCTCAATGGACTCGACGCGATCCCCCGAGTCCCTCTCCCGCCAGACCACACGACCCTCCTTCTCCGCCATGAGCACACTCTCGCGCACGAAGACGTAGAACGGGAACATGCGGCGATGATCGGGGCGAGTCTTCTTGCCCGGCGTGTAAAGGTGGGACCAAAGGGACTGACGCGCGCCCTCCTCAATGGAGCCGGTAACGACGTCACGCGTGCAGCCGACCCAGAACAACGCGTTCCGGAAGTCAGCGCGCTTGATCCGACGATCACGAAGCATCCGAACAGCACCAGAGAAGCTCAGGAACAGGCAGCGATCCTTGGAAGACATGAGAACCTCATGAAGTGTGCGGTTGAACCGCACCTCCATGGATTCACCACGAATCCCGTTGTGCGGCTTTAGCTATCTCAACAAAATCTCTCAGCAGCAGCGCTGCATGGTTCACCTCCTCATTGAAAGAACGACCCGTCACTATACAGTAAATTTACAAAAAAGTCAACCTAAAACGCGGCCACAACAGCCGCGTGAAACGCCTAGAAATTCCGGATGGAAGCATTGTTGACCTATAAAAACAGGATCCCGCCGGTCGCAGGACCGGCGGGGCTAGTAGATGAGGATGACTTGAACGGGCTCGTCATTAGGTCGATGCACCCAAACCTCGGAGTTACCACCGTCACGCAAAGCGTCCAATGCCTGGAGGAACCTGATCGAACGTCGAATCACCTCAACGTTCGAGGTTGCCTCGAGTCGGCGTTTCACATCCTCCAAAACCTCCATGTCCCGACCTGTCAGCTCTATCGTCATGCGATGCTTCGCTTCGGCCAACATCCACCCCCAAATGATCGATGGGAACGTGAAAATATATCAGAATTTTTCCTCACTGTCAACAAATTACTGATCTACGGCTCATCCACGCCACCCGCTGAAAAGGGGTTGCAGCGCACAATCCGCCAGGCGCCTTTGGCGTAGCCCTTCATGACGCCATCCTTTAAGACAGCTCGGCGACAGTATTCTGAACAGCTGGGGTGAAAACGACAATACCCGTAAGGGTAAAGGCCCTTCATTGGGCCGTGATCAAAAGACAGCGTACGCTGATACGCCACAATCGGAAGAGTCGCAGCTACACGAACGCCGTGCTTAAGCGTTGAGTAAGCCGGACTTTTTGAAAACTTTTGTAAGGCGTTCTCTTTTTTGCTCATAATCAAGGGCGAGGGCAGGCTTAGACACCAAGATAATCATGTCATACCCCGTTTTCATGTTCGGCAACAACAACCGGATAATTTCCCTGTACTGACGCTTCACGCGATTTCGATCAACCGAAAGTTTGCTCACCTTAGTACCCACCACCACCGTCACCCGATTATCTGGAAGCCCGTTCGCCACATATTTCAGACCCGCAACAGCATCAAACACGCTCTTTTTTGATTTAAGCGCGCGTTCAACATCTTTATCGTTCCGTAGACGGTTCTTGTCAGCAAACATACAGTCATTGTACTGCAAACAATAAATCCTGACGTTTCCGCCAGGATGTATTGGTATTAGCGTGGGCGAGCGGTCAAGGTGAGTCGCTTGCGGCCTTTGGCGCGTCGGCGCTTCAAGACTGTGCGGCCGTTCTTGGTCTTCATGCGTTGGCGGAAGCCTTGAACCTTGGCGCGTCGGCGCTTTTTTGGTTGATATGTGCGCTTAGGCATAGAAAAGTGGTGAGAGCATAAGACTCTCATCAAAAAATGTCAAATTTTCGCGGCTTCCCGCGATCTGTCACACTCCCATCTTGGATCTTTCCTATTAAACCACTTTTTCAGTCGCTCGTCAGACCCAATGTGCACAAGTAACAGGCTTATCCCCAGAAATTGATCGGTTATCCCCAATTCGATCCACCATTCATCAACTTTTAGCGATTTGTGGGCTGTGGACAAATTGGTTATGATGTGGCAAATCGTCTAAGCCGAACTTTGATGTCGGTCCACCCCGGTGATTTTGCCTCTTCGCTACTTATGATGAACACTCACGAACTCTGGGAAGCGGTACTCGGACAGCTTGAGCTCAAAATGAGCAAGGCCCACTTCACCACCTGGTTCCGCAATACGTTCGTCAGCGAATATCACAACGGCGAAATCGTCGTTGCTGTGCCTAACTCTCTTGCTCAATCATGGCTCGAGAAAAAATACTTCCGCGACATCGTGGAAGCGGTGCAAAACATCACCAATCAACCTGTACGAAGCCTAACGTGTCGGGTAGAGACAAAACCAGTTGGCCCGCAACCACTTGTCATGGAAGCCCCGCGCCAAGCTACACCAAACACCAACAGCCCTCAGGAAGATTACGGCTTTGTACAAACCGGCGCCGCCGACATCGCTCCACCATCCGGGAACATCACCATCAATCCCGCCTATACTTTTCAGACCTTCGTAGTTGGAAAACAAAACGAACTCGCGCACGCAGCCGCTCAAGCCGTAGCCGCGCAACCAGGCGGAACCTACAACCCGCTGTTTATTTACGGCGGTGTTGGACTTGGTAAAACCCACCTTTTACACGCTATTGCGAACGAAATTCGTCGACGCTGGTCTTCAGCGCGCATCATGTATGTGACCTGCGAGCACTTTACAAATGACTTTATTCATTCAGTTCGCGCTGGAAAAGGTAAAGAATTCAAAGATCGCTATCGTAACGTTGATCTCCTTCTTATTGACGATATTCAGTTCATCACCGGAAAAGAAGGAACTCAGGAGGAATTTTTCCATACCTTCAACACGCTCCACCAAGAAAATCGCCAAATCGTTATTTCTTCAGATCGTCCCCCTAAATCTATTGCCGGTCTTGAAAAGCGCCTCCAGTCGCGCCTTGAATGGGGGATGCTGGTTGACGTTGGCACTCCAGACCTTGAAACACGTATCGCCATTCTCCAAAAGAAATGTTTGGAACGCGGCTTCAACTTAGGCCGTGACATCTTGCAGTATATTGCATCGAGTATTTCATCCAACGTACGCGAACTTGAAGGCGCACTCAACAAAATCTCGGCCGTCCATCAGTTCCGCAACATGGAGCCAACACTCGAGAGTATTAAACCTATCGTCGCAAGCTTTGAAGCCGAAAACATTAAAAAAACCGTCACTCCAAAACAGGTTATCCAGGTAGTCTCCGAATATTTCGATATCAGCCTTGAGGAGGTGCTTGGAAAAAGTCGCGAGAAGCGCTTGGCATTCCCACGCCAAATCATCATGTATTTGCTAAGAGAAGAAATGAAAAGCTCGTATCCAACCATCGGAAGCGAGCTTGGCGGGCGAGATCACACCACCGCTATGCATGCCCACACCAAAATTGCCGGCATGGTCGACAATGATGAAAAACTTCAAAAGGATCTCGAGCTCATTAAACAAAGACTTTACGTGGGTTCTTAGAAAAATCGCACCGCACGTGCATAAACTGCGTATAAGTTGAGGAAAACCGTGTCGTGTGCATGAACTGAGGACAAGTCCGTGGATACCCACAGGGACAAGTAGGGGGATAGACCGGGGGACAAACGGGGAGCAACAAGGCCACCAGACGTCTAAACAAAACTTCCCCACACCACGCTCACACCCTCACCCAGAAACCATCCACAAGCCAAGTTACGTTTCGTGCAGTAAAATAGCCACGCAGTCACGATATCCCCACTGTCCACAGCCTTACTATGGCTACGGTCTCAGTTTAATAAAAAATTTAATTCCCGCCCTGTGAAGCTCTCCTGTACGAAAGAGAACCTGCACCAAGGTCTCGCTGTAGTGAGTCATTTAAGTGCAAAGAATGCCAACCTCCCCATTCTGAATAATGTTTTACTAAGAGCAGATGTGGGGGGATTACGTTTAACAGCAACAAATTTAGATCTGACCGTGACTTGCCAGGTTCGCGGTAAAGTTGATCAACCGGGTGAATACACGTTGCCTTCTCGATTA
>JAUPWK010000022.1 GCA_030916555.1 Patescibacteria group bacterium
CAAGAAAAAGATATTTTATTGAATTTTAGAGACAACGATCTCCAGGCTTCAATTGAGAGTTTGGGTTGGTCTGGCGCGGTGAAGCAAACAAGCGGAGATTATTTGATGGTCGTGAATACAAACCTTGGCGGCGGTAAGACGGACGGAGTAATTGATCAGAATGTGCACGTTGATGTTGCTATTGCTCCGGACGGAAGTCTTGAACACACGGTGACTATTACTAAAACCCATCGCGGCATGAAGACAGCTCTCTTTTCAGGTAGTAATAACGTTGACTATCTGCGTATTTATGTTCCGCGTGATAGCGAATTAGTTTCTGCAAGCGGCTTTGAGATTCCAGCTGATGAGCTGTTCGAAACACCGGATGTACCTCTTGCGGTGGATACTGATCTTGAACTCCACATGCAGGATGTAGAAAAGGATTCAGCTTCCGGGACAGATATTTGGCAGGAAGATGGCAAGACCGTATTTGGAAACTGGATGCAGACCGCCTCTGGAGAGACGCAGGTGGTTACCTTTACCTATAAGACGCCGGTTACTGTTTTGGCGCCGGATACAGACATGGGAACGCTTGAGCGTGCTAAGCAGATGCTTGGCCTACCTGAATTAGGCGAGTACACCCTGTTTGTGCAGAAACAACCTGGAGTAGTTTCGAGAAACACGGAGGTAAATATCCATTTCCCTGAAAACATGGATGTTCTTTGGAGTTCTGCTGGTGAAATTTCTACCGGAGATGTACAGGTTTCCAATGCTACAGATCATTACCTTGGTTGGGTCGTTGAGCGGAATTGATTCGTTACCCGTGTTGGCCTATGTCCATGCGTCATGAGCACATCCCGGGGCATACCCCACATGAGCATTCTCGAGAAGAGGGGAAATCTTCGGCGAAATCACATACAAAGCACACTTCTGAAAAGTTCAGTGAGGAAGACCGAGTGATAGAGGAGGGGTTGCAGGCAATTTACGGTGATGACCGGAGCGATTTGCATACCGTAGAACGAGACGGTTCTCGGGTGACACGGCTGCTTACGCGTTTGGTACTCATGTTGGCATTTGTCGCCATGCTGGCCTTTGGTGGTTTTTTTGTGTACACTAAGTATTTTGCTCAATCAACCACGAGCAAACCACTTATTATGAGTGTTGAGGCGCCAGCTGAGGTGAAGAGTGGTGAGAAAATGCAGATTATTGTGCATTATGCTAACCCAAGTCGGACGCCATTAGCGGCCTTGGAGCTTGATATTAATCTTCCTGCTGCCTTTGCGCTCTCAATGGCGCAGCCTGAACCTACGGACGCTGACGAATTGATTTGGAATATTGGAAGTCTAGGATCGCATTCAGATGGTCAGCTTGTACTTGAGGGCGTGTGGTTGAGTTCTGTGCCAACGACCACGAATATTCAGGCTTTGGCCGCCTACAGACCGGGAAATTTTAACTCGAATTTTAGCGATATCGCCACAGCTACGGTGAATACGCTAAGTAGTGTTTTGACGCTTGAGGTGAAGGGCCCAGAAACGGCTGTGCCCGGCCAAGAATTGACCTATACAGCTACGGTCAAAAATACCGGCCTTCAAACCATTCTTGCGCCACATATCGCACTTGCACTTCCGGAAGGATTCCTACTCGCGAAGAGTGTTCCAGCACTAGAGCCGGGAGCTGACGCAGAATGGACGCTGCCAGATTTGGTTCCAGATGGAGTGACTGAATTGTCTTGGACGGGTGCCTTTGCCGCTGATGCCAGCGATATCCGACAGTTTGGAATTGTGACGAGTGTTCCAGAAGGGGATCGTCAACTCACCCAAGCGAGCGGGCAGTGGTTTACGGATGTTACGGGTAGTGACTTGCAGACCACGCTGGTGGTAAATGGGAATAGCGATAAAGCTACTACTGAACTTGGAGGAACATTGCGTTTGAGTTTGCGTTTGGAAAACGCGGGTGATACGGAGATTGATGGAGCGAGTTTTGTTCTTGATTTTAAGCCTGACTCCGGAGTGCCACTTGTTTGGAAATCTGCGGCCTTAGCCGGGGGAAAACTTACCGCGGCCGGAATTGCCTTTGATGCCGCTACTGTGGGCACCCTCAAGCCCGGAGAGAAAAAGACTTTTAATTTATCTTTCCCGGTTAAAACAGAATTGGCATCTACAGACGTTGATTCATGGACTGTCACCGCCTTTGTAACGAACGGTGACAATAAGGTACAAACTCCACCATTCCCAATCAGCATGAAAGCCAGTGCCGATCTTTCGGCTACGGTACGTTTTTATTCTGAGTCAGGTGCGCCAATTGGTGAGGGTCCGTTACCACCAAAAGTAGGAGAGGCGACTACGTATCGCGTGTATTGGAAGATTGATAAAGCGGTGCATGAGCTTGAGAATATTTCAGTGTCAGCAACCATACCCCCTGACGTAACTTGGGATGATCGAATCCTCACTTCTACTGGAAATGTGCAGTTTGATGCCGCCACACAAACAGTGCGGTGGGATATTGCTACCTTGCCGATGAATGAAAGTGCGAGTGCTGAGTTTACTGTTAAGCTTATCCCGGGTGAAGAAGATGTTGCTACTTTTGTGAAGCTCCTTTCCGGTAGTGTTTTGAGCGCAACGGATGCCGCTACTGATAGTCTAGTCGAGGCTCAGGCTGATACCTGTACTACAGAGGTTCCTGAGGACACTTTTGCAGCTGGCAAGGGTACGGTTGTTGAATAAAAAAATGACTCGCTGACCAAGCTTCTGCTTGAGGTCAGCGAGTCGACGAGGGCGGATCGGCGGAAGTGCGCACGAAGCGGTAGCCGTTCCACGTGCCAAGCACGCGAAAGGCATCACCGGGATCGCACTCGGCACTCCGACAGCGGAGATCGGTGTCGCCAACGCGCGGGTTGGCGTTCTTGACGCAGTCCCCGTCCTTTCGGATCGGAGCTCCGCATTGCGAGCAATTCGGTTGTTCCACGCCACCTTCTGAGGTGGCCTTTTTGCTCATGGTTTACCCCCACGGTGAGCGCGCCATTTTTACGCGCTTAATTCAGTTTTGTCAATGTATTCAGGGCTTCTCTCGTTTTGTTTGCGGTTTGGTGCCAGGTGAATATCTGTGCAATTGTCGCGCCTTTTTGACTCAGTTGTTTGCGCAGGCTTTGGCTATGCTCATGATTGAGGAGTTGATAAAGCGCTGCGGTGAGGTCGTTTACATTAAACGGATCAATAAGCATGGCTGCAGTTTGTGCCACTTCGGGAAGTGAGCTCGTAGCACTTGTAATAACGGGCGTACCGCATGCCATAGCCTCAGCAACCGGCAGTCCAAAGCCCTCATAAAATGAGGGAAAAACAAAACATATCGCCCCACGATACAGTGCGGATTTGTGTTTTTCTGGCACATAGCCGAGTACAAGGATGTCGTTCTGATAGCCACTGTCCGCAATCAACCTGTGAAGAGCAGCCGTTTTCCAGCCGAGCGTTCCAGAGAGTACAAGTGGGAGTTTTGCTCCGCCTTGAGATCGAAAAGCGACATACGCTTCAATGACCGATTCCAGATTTTTCCTTGGTTCACGTGTGGCAAGCGCTAAGATATACGGTCGATTAAGATCGTAGGTGGCTCGATAGGTTTTATCTGACGGCTGTTCTCGTGGGCTGAAAATTTCATGAGTTACTCCAAGCGGTGTCACGTTGATCTTTGTTCGTGGAATATGCCAGGTGTGTTCAAGGTCTTGGGCGGTACTGTCTGATACGGCTAATATTCCTTTGGCTCGGGCGGCTTGTTCTCGGCTTTTGATGATCCGGTGATAGATGCGCTCTTTTAAAGTGATGAAACCAGGAAAGTGAACAAAGGCCAGGTCGTGGACAGTGAGAAAATAGGGGAGGGCAGTTTTAAAGATGTTGAATTTTGGGAAGATCCAGACGTCAGGTTTTTGAGGAAGAAAATGTTCAAGCGTCGGTCCTCCGGGTAGTAGCATGAGCAATGATAAAAGCCGATTCGGCAGAGGGAGCGTGACGCGGGCAATGTTTGAGCCTTTGAGTTTGGGTAAACGTCCGAGAACACTGGCTGAGCCGCTCGCAAATACAACAAATTCGTCATCCGGATTGCTGGCAGCCAGGGCTTCTACGAGATTCTGTGTGTAAACGCCAACCCCGGTCATCCGTTCATCGGTGAGTGCACGGATATCGATGGCGATACGCATAGGCGGAGGAGATCAACGGGCCGTATTTAGGCTGAGCCTAACATTTTCTGATCATGTTCACGCCATAGTTTGTGAACGAGATCATAAATTTGCTTGCGAAAAATTTTGGTAGCAAATTGTTCGGCATGCGCTCGAATTTTATCGGGGTTAAATTTACGTTCATCAAAATGGAGCGCAACGTCTGCTAATTCTTCCCAACTTTGTTCATCAAAAAAGACTCCTGTGACACCATCGATGACGGTTTCAAGCGCTCCTCCGCGTCGGTAGGCGATTACCGGTCTTCCAGACGCCATTGACTCCACTGGCGTAATGCCGAAATCTTCCTCTTGTGGGTTGATGAACGCAATGGCATTCGCGAATAATCGTGCCCGCTCATCGTCAGATACTCGACCCACGAAAGTAATATTTGGACCCGCCCGTTTTTTAAGATCGGCCAATTCAGGACCGGTACCAAAGATTTTGAGTGGCTTGCCAAGCTTTGTAAAAGCATCAACGACAAGATCAAAGCGTTTATACGCCACGAGTCTTCCGCCAGCTAAGAAATACGTTTTCGGTTCAGTTGAAATTGAGAAGCGTTCAATATCAACCGGAGGGTAAATGACCTTGCTGTCACGGCGGTAATATTTTTGGATGCGTCGTTCGACAGTTTCTGAGTTCGCGATAAAATGATCCACGCGGTTGGCGGCAAGTTGATCCCAGGTACGAAGTTTGTGGAGAAGGAATGGTAATGCAGCTTTTACAAAGCGTGGCGCTCGTAATTCCGCAACATAACTTTCTGTGTCAGACCACAGATAGCGGGTAGGGGTGTGGCAATAGCAAATATGAATTGCGTGTGGAGCGGTAATGACACCTTTAGAGAATGCGCTTGAATTTGAAATCACGACATCGAAATTCGACAGGTCGTAACTTTCGGTCGCAAGCGGCATGAGGGGGAGGAACCAGCGGAAGGCGCGTCGGGCAAATGGTAGGCGCTCAAGAAAGGAGGTACGAATGGTCTTGTGCGCAAAGGCTTGTCCCATGACTGCGGGATCGTAGCGGAGGGTATAGGTTGGGGCGTCTGGCCAAATGGCTTGGAGAGCCTCTAAAACACGTTCTGCGCCCCCATATTGGGTTAAATGGTCATGGATGAGGGCAACACGCATAAGCTTGGTTAATAGGCCCCTCTTCGGAAAAGGACCGCAATTGGTGTTTTTAAGAGAATAAGTAGGTCCCGCCATGGGTTCCAGTTCTCGATATAGTACATATCTAGGCGGACTTCGTCGTCAAAGTCAAGGTTTGCCCGGCCGCTGATTTGAGACAGGCCAGTGATCCCCGGTTTGATGGTGAGCACTTTACGATGCTCGGGTTTGTACATGGCAACCTCCTCTGGTAGGTGGGGACGTGGGCCGACAAGGCTCATGTGCCCAAAAAGCACTAGGTAAAATTCTGGAATTTCGTCCAAACTATATTTGCGCAAGATGCGTCCGACTGGAGTGACACGGGGATCATTTTCAAGTTTAAACAGCGGAGTACCTTCGCGCATGTTGCCGTGGGCTTCGATGAATTTTGGATCAAATCGGAATTTGTGCGCATCTTTCACCATGGAGCGGAATTTGAAATATGGAAATGGTTTGCCGCCTTGACCCACGCGTTGGACTTTTGTGCCGTTGGGGAGTTTACGGAAGAGCACGCTGCCTGGTTGCTCAAAGAAGAGCGCGACCGCAACAATAATTTGAATCGGCATGGTTAAAAGAATGAGGAAGAGTGACCCGACGATATCAAAAATGCGTTTATAGATTGCACCCCAGCCATCAAGTGGAGTTGTGGGAACTTCAATAAGTGGTCGTCCGGCAAGAGTATGTACGAGTGGTCGGAGTGAGCTACCGGGGAAGAGATCGGCGGAGTAAAAGAAGGTGAGATGATTGATGTCGGCAAAGGCTTTTATTTTTGCGATCTCATCTTTGCTTGCGTCTGAGTTTGCGAGCAGGATGCCGTCGAGCTCACCATGTTTTTTGAGTTCGAGAATTTTGTGGACGGCCTCTTCTGAGAAGTGAGAGACATGGAGGGCGGATGTGTAGCCAAAGCGGGGAAACCGAGCGAACCATTCAACAAGGGCATTGCCACTTTTTGTTTTACCAATAACTGCAAGGAGCGTTGTTCCGATGCCGTAAACACGTAAGCCTCGCTGCAGGGCCCGTACGGAAAGACGTTCCAGAAATACGAAGAGAATAGTAAGGACGAGGATCGCTAAAATGATGAATCGAGATTCAAATAATGCTCGCGAAAAGAAGGCTAAGATCAGAATCGCAGCGAGTGATGTGGTACAGGCCAGAATGATGCGTGAAAATTCTTCAGCAATACTTCTTGGCCGCATGGCATACAGGCCGGCAATCGTAAAAATACTCAGATACACAATCCCAAGTGGGAGAGCTTTTGCTAGATAGTCGTCAAAGGATAACCCAAATTGAATCGGTTTTAAATTCACAAAGAACGGCATGAAACGTAATGAGTACGCCGTCATGGCAGCCGCCAGTAATGCCAGGTAGTCGAGAGGGACAAGCATGGCCGCAAAGGCCAGATTTGCACGCTTCATATGGGCGCATTCTAACATAAAAACCGCCCTTGCGAGCGGTGATTATGGCGGGAAATACCGATAAGCCGA
>JAUPWK010000023.1 GCA_030916555.1 Patescibacteria group bacterium
CCTTACCTGTGAAGGTGTAGTCATTGCCGTAACTGCCGGATTTGTAATTGTGACGAATCTTACCGTACGGCTCATACACCATGTACTGCAGGAGATTGCCAGAACTGTCGGTTTCTACATGCGTACCACCAAGGTGATCGGTGTGGTGGTAGGCGCGAATGGTGACGTGATTTTGAAACAGCAACCCTATATACAGATTACCACAACACCGCCCCTACAGGCGGTGTTGCATGGACATCCATCACTCGCAACTCAGTAACACTACCGCGCCTCAAGATCCTTAAAATAACTACGCTCTTCATCCGGTACAGCATCGATACTTGTATACGGGTAATTAACAATGATTTATTTGGCATACGGTGAATCACAACTCAATAACATGTGTTTCAAGCACGCAGAACATCCAACGCTGCACTTGAGGCGTCGATAACTTTCCTCCATGGTAAGTAGCTCGTTATGTCTGCCACCAAAGTTTCCTCGTCTACAGTAAAATCTCTCTTAAATTCAACTAAGGCCGTTGTAACCCCCATCAAAGCGTCCCACTCCGCCGAAGAAAAATTCTCCTTGAAACCAGGTTTCTCGTCTCGAAAATCTAGGTCGTCAAACCAGGTTGACAGAATTTCTGTCGGGGTAAACCAAGTACTTTTAACATTCTCAGTCCACTCCTTCTTTTGGTAGTCGACAGACGCCATCATTTCAAGTTGCTCAATGATAAGTTTACGTGCGGGAAATGCCATAGATTACTCAGTGCGCATTGATATATAACCGCCCCTTTAATTTCGCTGCCTCTGATCCGCAATTAAGCCAACTCCAAGATATACAGGCATCTTTTTCAGACGTTGCAATCCGCGCGTAGCTAAATATCCTGCCGGAAGATGGGCGATGAACACATGAATAATCAAATGCTACTCAAATATTCCCTGGGTCTGAATCACTAGACCGTCAAGGAAGAAAATTCTGCATTCCGCTTGACGTTTATCATGCGAATAAGAAATAACCTCATCATACTTAAGCCGCCCATAATTGCCATACTCACCGCTCACCGTGTCATCATCAAACAGATACGGATCACGTGTGTACGCCTCCATTTTCGCTTCAGCCTCCGACTTCGTCAGTCCCAATAAATTACCATCAGAGCAGTCACTGTAGAGTGGGGTGAATTTATAGGAAAATTGATAGACGATACTTCCAGTATAAAAAATGATACCTATACAAAGAATGATCAAACCGATTAGTGATATTTGCGTTTTCATATTCTCATACGAACTAATTCATTTACCGAAATTATCCAGTATTCCTAATGCAACTATCTCAGCCGCAATAGCTTCATATTTCCCTCTCGGACCAGCCGTACGTTCATCAAATGCCTTTACAAAAATCTCGTGAATTTTAGTAGCGAGCTCATCAGGATCTCTCGCATGAATATTCGCAATGGAGAGTGCCTCCATATCGTATTCACTGTCGGGAGCTCCGCCGCTTATCAGTCCTATAGGATCAACTCTTCTGAGTATGGACCTAACACTTTCTAAATATTGTTTTGACATAGATGCTTAACCAGCTGGACTGCATGCACAAATAAAATTATGGCTGAATCTGTAATTCTATATCCTTGTGTCTCGTAATGATATCTACAAACATCATCCACAATGTTTGACCCTGATTTCGCTTAGCCGATGCTATTCTAGCGTCCCAGTCAGCCTGAGCGGTCACGTGCACAGTTGGTCTTCCAGCTTCTAGCCAAAGTATTGTTTCTGAATAACCCAAAGCAATTTTTGATTCCAAGAATTTCTCCCATATTAGTACGAAGCCATCATCGGGAGTTCCGTAGCCCCCGGACAACATATCGTTAAATGCATCAAGATTACTGATCTTTGCACCATTAAACAATAATTCGCTGATCTTGTGTAAAAACTGCTCATATCCAACAAAACAATCGCCATCGAGCTTATAACTTCTTTTAATCATATTTATTCGACAATGCTTTAGTTTGGTGCAGCTATTTTCGCATGGCGAATGGTTCACCTCCCTCGTGACCGGGCTACATGCTGTCCGAATAGGGACACAAATGTTAAACGGTTACAAGTAACCGGACAGTCATCTGTCACTGATCGTCTTTTTTATAAATTTGATGCTAATACCTTTATACGAATCTTTTTGTCTAAAAATGTCTTCACCATTACCCCAATATTCAATTACAAGTGTATTGTCATCTTCCCAATAAATATCCATATCAAGATCATGTAGGTATTGGAGCGAGACCACTCTTTTGCCATCAATGTCTATGTCGGTAAAATAACTTACTGTTGCACCACAATTGCTAAAATAACGCGCAGCCTCATGCTGACCAGAAGGTGACGGTATCGTTACAATATCTTCACTCATGCAAGTTCCAAACAAAACCTTGCAACCTACACCAAGAATACCTACGGTGATCAATAATAGAAGCGGAAATATACTTCTATTTATAGAATAGTTCATAGTTAATCTCGTGCGATATTTTTGCTTTGATGAAAAACGCGAAAACATAGCAAGGCCGTATCATCAATGTGATTTCGAATATTATCCCCTCTCTCCTTATCGTCCAAATCATTCTCAAGCGACAAAATTCTATCTAGCATTCATACTTCCGGTTCGCTCAATAGTTCATCTAACCTGTAATCAATATGTTGATACTTTTCATTAGAACGTGATTCAATCGTACCCCTACGTTTAGGGAATAGCGATCACTAAAATTTGATTTTTGCAAAATAATAAGCTGCATAACTTCCCCAGTATCCCTTACCCGTCTCAGACCAATTTTTTTGAATCCTAATAATTTTAAAGATTTTGATATAGGATCAATAATCGGATTGGCGGGCATAAATTTTTATAGAAAATTTGAACCTAACTCGCCACATTCATCGATTGACCTAGTATTAGTTGCGTGAAGCGATCTTGTGATAGATATGTCCTGCTCCAAACCAAACCATAAACACGAAAACTAAATACACAATACAGCTGACGCACGCTAAAATAATGATGGGAATTGATAGAACGATGTTTAAAATTGCCGAGTCAACGAACTGATATGCGACCAGGCCAACCAAAGCTCTGGCGAATAGAAGGAAGTAAACCGGCATTATCAGGAGATACAAAAAACCAAAACTTACCGACGCGTACTGGAATAAGTTAAATAGATGTGATTTGAATAATTTTTTACTTGCTTTTAATGCGGCCAGTGGACCTAGATTTTTATCTATGACCAAGAAACATGCGAAAAAATATATAAACGCAACGTAAATACCCGGTATTATGAAAAGCAGGAATCCGACCAGTGTCATTACGGTTAAACATAAAACAACAACAGCGTAAGAAAGTAGCGTGCGTGGCTTTATTTGAAATAACCGACTCATCAAAAAATCTTTATCCCGGCCTACATGGATCAACAAATTGATACCAACAGCCGAAAAATATATTTGTAACAAAAATATCCCAACACTGACACCAGTAACTACCATAACCGGGGCAGAAACGGCGAAAAGCACACTAGCAACAATAAACTGACTAAAATATAGGCCGATAAGCACCAAACCAACAAATGCCGCCTTTATCGAATGCCTCTTCAGCGACTCCCAAGCTTTAATATATATCTCTCTGACCGAAAAAATATCCGGCTCTCGCATGGTAGCGCTGATAAAATTCTTCATACTAACAACCTGATGTCTAAATTATGTGTTTACAGTACCGGATTAATGTCGATACTTCAATTTTTCGGCGTTTGTAGCCTATCGTAGCGCCTCATCCCCTATTCGTATCGCCGAGCGTCGAAATCAACATTTCTTTTGCCGAAGACAACATCTCTGAGGTTAAGATAGTTAAAGATACAAAGTACAGGAATCCGTCGGTCAGCCTCAGTCAACTCATTCAATTTTAGTGTTTTTATTGAAGCGGGATCGATTACGTACCAATCCTGCATTCGCCCATTAATATCCGGGCTTGCTCCTCTCCGAAATAGAGGATACTTGTCATTTTCAATCACAATGGGAACGTGTCCAACTCTTCGAATAAAATCTAATTTTAGATTGTAGGATACGTCCATAAATGTAAAAAATCTATCGCTCGATTTCACGATGGAATCTACATTCATATCTGCCGTGGCATGCATACCGTCAAATATACGAACTAACGCGCCGAATATGGGATGAATACCGATCGCTTGCAGGTATGCAAAACCCGCATCGTATCCAATCGAAAATACATCCCCAACTTCATACGGGATAATGATTTCCAAGGGCTTGATTTTGCGATGATCTTCCAAATCAAACAGCATTCCGATATCTTCTTCCCATTCAATGCTCACTCCATCCTGCTCATATTGAGCAACTCGACGGCATACTGCTGGCCAATTCGGAAACCATTCATCTGACCCTCCCCGGTCATCATTGACCAGTATGTAGTAGGAATCACCTGGAAGATTCTCGATTGGACTAACAATTGCGATAGTAGCGCCGTTCGTTTGATCCCCATGTAAATCAATGGGCTTTTTAGAAGTTTTGATAACACCTTTTCGAATTATTTGATGCATATCATTTCGTAAATAGCTCATCGCGAAACAATCCCATTTCACGTACCAACTTCTTTATACTCCACGTCTACCCAGCGTCAACGAAGTGTGTGGATGGCCACAAAAACACAACACCGCCCTTGCGGGCGGTGTTGTGTTGTCTAAACTCTCGTGAGAGAGATGGACGTCGCTTTTAACCCGTGAGGATTAGAAGACGAGCGTACCACCGCTAACAGTCAAGTTGTCGACCAAGTAGGAACCCCAGAAGTCATCAGCGCTTCCGGAAGCACCTGTAACACCGTCGTTCTTCCAAAGCATAGAGCCTGGGATACGGAAGATACCGTCAGTGTTCTCGTATTCGTCAGAATCGGCATCAGCGTCAGCGGCTTCCATGGTTGAACCCATGTAACCACGTACAACGGTGAGGTCGTTCGTAGAGATACCAGTAACCAACATGTATTCCTCATCGGTGTCTGGTGTACCAGTGCTGCCACCGTTAGCGGAGTCATCAGCGTCGTAGCTGATTACGTCACCAACTGCGAAGGAAGTACCGGCATCAACTGCCAACGTGGTCGAAGTGATAGCAAGGTCAGATACGTTTGATGCGTTATCAACGTAGAAGAAGGTGCCAGCAATTGGATCAGTTGGGAGGTCGAAACGAACAGAGTCATCAGAGCTTGCGCTAGCACCCGTTGAATCGAAGTACAAAGCGAAAGTCTTGGTTGAACCTGCTGGAATAACCTCAGTGGTAGGCAACTTCAAGTTCACGAAACCAGCCGTAGCGGTGGTTGAGGTACAGATACCTCCGGTCGCGAGCAAGAGTGTCCATGGGTTGTTCGTACCAGCTGCCATGTGAGCAAGCGTGGTGTTGTGGGTGGCGCTAGATGAAAGGTCAAGAGTGGTCGTGGTGCCATCATCCGTCAAGTTGTACAGATCAAAGTCTGACAAGTCCATGGCGAGTGCTGGATCATCAGTATCACAGTCGGTCCAATCAGTTGCGTCATCACCGTTGTTGTCGGTGGCACTCATCTTGAACATGAGGGTGCTCAATACGACGTCTTCGTTAGAAGAAGCGGCGATATTGAAGCGGAGAACCTCAGAGCGTCCAACAACAGCGCTACCTGAAGGGCTGAGAGAAGACAACGTTACGGTTGGCTTGGTCTCCATTACCACGAAGGTGTGGATACCATCCGTACCTACAACGTCATCACCAACAGCGCCCTGATCGTCATCGTCGAGGGTAGAACCAGATCCAACACCGACAGCCTTAAAGTTGTCATCGTTGGTGGTATCGACGAAGAGACCCATACGAATCTTTTCACCAGACGTGGCAGAACCACCGGCGTCACGATCCGTAAGAGGCACAGACACCTTCACTGTTACATCCTTTGGAGTACCAACTGGCACGTACATATCAAGGGATGAGAACTTAGCCTCATTACCAGACATGGTGGTGCTCTCTGAACCCGTGGTGCCATCGGCCTTAGGGTAGTCAATGGTTACCAAAGAAATGTTGTTAGCGTAGGTGGTTGCATCCGCAGAAGCACCATCGTCCTCAGCCTGCTCTTCAGAGAAGGTCAAGGTTTCGACGTTGAAAGCTTCGTTGGTTGCGGTGAAGCGGTAAACAGCCACTGAGTTGCTTGAGCTTGATGAAAGCACGAAGTCAGCTGAAGGGGTTGCAGAACCGGCAGTCACTGAAAGAGAACCGGAATCAGCGAGGGTTACAACGTTGGCGCTTGCCAAAGTGGTACCACCGTTAATGCCAGTACCCGTGGTCTGAGAAGAAGACAACGTGTCGCCATCATCATCCTCAGCTACAACGTCAGTATCGGCCTCAGCAATGTCGAGTGAGAAGTAAGCAGAACCGGCAGTGCTCGTGTTGGCAAAGTTACACTTTACCGTGATGAGACCGGTGTTGCCTGCGTCAATCGTCCAGTTGATATCTGAGAAACGAATCGTCTCACCGTTGCTTGCAGGACCTTCTGGACCATCAAGCAAGGTTGAACCGTCGTAGAGGGAACATGACTCAACGTAGTCGTTGATATCAGAAGCGGTAGATCCACCAATCGTAGACGTTCCTGAACCATCATCATCACCGTAAGCGGAGAGGGTGAGGTCAGTGATCGTTACGTCTGAAGCATCGTTTACAGCAGCGTTGATACCGAGAACGGTAACGCCATCGGCTCCATCAATCGTGGTCACATCACCAGGGGTGCTGGCTACCGTGAAGGTAAGAGATGAAGAACGTGCAGTCTGGTTGTAACCAGTGAGGTCAGAACCAGGAACAATGTCAGAACCAGAGAGAGCATCACCGTTAGCGTCCTCAATAGAGAGACCGCTCATGTCCAAAGCTACGGACAAGGTCTCACCAGAGGTAAGGCCGTTGTCAATGTCAGCGGTTACCATCAAGTTGAGGGTTTCGCCGGCATCGATAGTAAGGTCATCAGTGAAGTCAATGATCTGGAGAGCGTCTTCTGCGGTACCAGTCAAGCTGGTAGCGTCAGTAGCGTTATCCGTGGTGGTGTCCAACTCAAGAGGGCTCCAGAGGGTAGCGCCAGTGTCGGCGTTTACAATCTTGATGTCCTTGATGTTGGCCTCAGAACCAGTGTTGATAAGACCGTCGTCATCAGACGTACCAGACTCAACACCGTCGTTTGGATCGCCATCGTTGTCGTCATCAGCAGCGACAAGGATATCCAAATCCTTAACCGTTACTTCCTGAGCGGCAGTGATAGAGAAGGCAAACAATTCCTGATCCTGGGAGTCAATCTGAACATCGCCAGAAGAAGGACCGTTGA
Source organism: Patescibacteria group bacterium (assembly GCA_030916555.1). Lineage (GTDB taxonomy): Bacteria > Patescibacteriota > Patescibacteriia > UBA9934 > UBA9934 > JAGORL01. Next base: position 7,342 of record JAUPWK010000023.1, read on the forward strand.
AAGCAATCGTCACTTCACCACCAACAACGGTGCTGAATGAACAATCGCCGGAAGAAGAGGTACAAGAAGTACCATCGTAGGTACCGCTAGAACCAATATCAGCAGTCATGCCGAAACCGAAGTCACCACCGATAGCTACAACGTCAACAGCGTTCTCAAAGTAAACTTTGATGGTGTCGCTGTCGTTACCACCGATGTTGGCGGTAACGGTGAAGATGTTGTTGCCACCCTCTTCGATCACAAATGGATCGCTTGAGAGATCGAAAGCAACCAAGTCGCTACCTACATCCTCGCCAGTGGCAAGAAGAGTGCTACCGTCCCAGAGTTTGAAGTCTGAGTGATCAGCAGCCTGGTCAACGTTCAAGGTGAGCATCTCAATAGATGCAGCCTCGGAACCAGAAGCAGTAACTTTGAACATACCAATCTCAGCATCGTCCTCACCAATGGTTGGATCGGCGATTGTACCCGTCTTGGTGACGGTTACGGTACCGGAATCTGAACCAGTGAGTGTGAAGATGTTACCGGAAACTGGGAATGAACCACCAACGTCACCAGAACCTACAACATCGGAATCATCAGCGATTTCGAAGCCGAAGGTGTCAGCAGCCGTCTGGCTGGTAGACATGGTTACGCGAGCGGTCAAGGTGCGAGAATCACCAGCGCCAACCTCAACTCCGAGGTTAGAGAAGGTAACCTGGCGTGTAGAAGCGTTTACTGAGCGAGACTCGGTCAAGCGGGTGTTGCCCTCGTAGAGGTAAACAGCGCTGATGTTTGAAGTAGAACCAGCTCCAGTCATGGAGAGAACTACAGAGTCAAGCGTAGCGTCTTCTGAACCAGCATCAACATCGAAGCTGAAAACCTCAACAGCGTTAGCACCACCAGTTACGGAAGCGCCAGCTGGCATAGAGGAAGCCTCGGAGATGGTCAAATCGCCAGTCATGGCGGTCTCACCGTCCTCAGTCTGAGCAGCGTCTACCAAAGCGAGAACTTCGCCAGTGATATCGGCACCCATCGTGAGTGAGCTGTCATCAATATCGCTACCATCGAGCACGAATTCGCTCTGGATTCCGTTGGCACTCATGCCAGCAGAAGTGAGCTCGCGCATCTCACCGTCCCAAGATACGTAGGTTACCCCACCCATCTCGTAAACAGCGCCCTCAAAAGCGGAAGCGCTCATGAGAGAAGCACCAACAGTGTAATCATCGAAGAATACATCTGGAACGTCGATAACGTTGTCTGCCCAGTCTGAACCAGCGAGATCCACAGCTGCGGTCTCAGATTCAATCCAGTGAAGAACACCGTCGCGGCCTACAGCGTAAACCTTAGCGTCGGAAGTAACTTTAATGAAGTGCGTACCTGGGCGCATAACAATGTTACCGCCGAGGGTGATTGCAGCGAGAGAGCTATCAGACAAAGTGATAACATCGCTGAAATCTGAGTACCATGAGAAGTAAGTGGTTTCGTTCGGGAATGCGTAGCGCAAACCGTCGTAACCCTGGTAGTAAACCGTCGTCAAAGAAGTACCCTTGATGAGGTCACCAGCAGAGGCGGCCTGTGCGGCGAGAGGGCTCACAAGAGCACCAGCGCCAATAGAGAAGGCGATCGTCGCAGCAGCGATAGCGGCTGAGAAGACGCGCTTACCCGTGTCTAAAACATTTTGCATAATTTACCTGAATCCTTTTTGCTCCACTTAAGGAGTAAAGAATAGAGGCGATACCCGACCATGCGGTCCCGACCTTTTGAAGGCATCCACCTGGGGACATGCTGATTGCAATCCCTTTGCCGCGCATCTTTCCGTTGTACGTGTAACGGAAAGATGCGGGGTCAAGGTTCTACAATACGGACTCACTCGTAACACTCTCTTCCGGAACGACTGGGGTTGGCTCTGGCTGGAGCCTAGCTTGCATAATTGCAATTTCAACCTGAGCTAATTGGGATTCGATTTCAAGAAGTGCTGTATCAATCTCCTGCAACTTTTCAAAGGCGCTTCTAAAGCCACCGGCGGCAAAATTGTTCATTGCCTGTGAAAGAAGCGAGTCCACGGCAACAATTGGATATTCGTAGGCCAAGAGTTCGTCACTCGTCGGCACGGCGAAACCGTCATATGATACACCGTCATCTGCGAGTGCTATCTTGATAACATCAATGCGCTCAAGATCAAACCGTTGTCGCGCCTCAATTCTGCCAAGATCACTCTTAAACATCTGCTTCAATTCTTGAGTGCTGAGATCTGTAGGCTGCTCTTCGTGAACCTCCACCGCCACTGTCGTAGCAACATCGTTCACCTCTTTCGCTACCTCCTTTGCTGCAAGTACCTCTTGCGTAGCCTCAGCCGACCCACTCTCTGCAGCTACAGCATCAATGGTTGTATCAATAGCTTGCAGGTTTTGCTGTACAGACGTAGCCGTAGCTAAGGCCTCAGCACTGCCTTCATCTTTCAGCTGACGCAAGCTCTCCCCCGCTGAAGCCACTTCTTGCTTATAGGCCTCAATTGCTCCGTGTACCAACTGTGCGCTGTCAGCATCCTGCGTACCCTCCTGAAGATCTGAGGCCTCCTGTAAACGCCTTCCTGCAAATTCTGTATGGAGTACTGCTTTTCTATCTAGTGAAGCCAACCTGAGCTGCGTCTTTTCAGTAATCATCTTTACTGAGTACAGCGTATCTCCTGGCAAGCTATCCGCAGCGTTTACCGTAGCAATCCAACCACTCGCCACCATCATGACACTAAAGGCACTCGCCGCCACAGGTTTTGAGAAATACTTAGAAGCGTTCCAGCGAGCGTATTCAAAATACATGGCGGACACACTTGGGGTAACTTCAGAAGTTTCATCAGCCCCAATCGCCTCCGCAATCCTATTCCAACTCTGCGCCATGGACTGTCCATCCATAGCGGTCAGGCGTTCTGCACGCTTGAGTTGCTTTAATTGTTTTAAAAGTTTATTCACACTTTTTCTTTGAGAGCTTGTTTAGCTCGGTGCAAAAGCACCCGAACCGCATTAGGAGTTTTTCCAAGAATATCCGACATCTCCTCAATACTCATTTCATCTTGATAGCGGAGCAAGAGCACTTCTTGATACTCCTCTTTCAGACTCTTCATGACCTTGTACACCTCAGCCGCTTCTTCCTGAACCTCCGCATCGCGCGTAAGTGATCCCGGCGCCGCCAGTCCGTCTTCCATGACGGGGGTGAGCGGTACCGTTTTGCCGCCCTTACGATAATGATCGGCGATCAAGTTTCGAGCAATCCGGAAAAACAGTGCGGTGATGTTTTCTACCTGCTGGGCTGTCATGTATTCCCAAGCTCGGAGGAAGACTTCATTCGTAAGCTCATCTGCATCTTCCGGACGATTGACCCGAAAGGCGATGTAGTGCCGAATACGCGCCGCGTGCAGCGTGTGCAGCTGGCGAAACGCCTTGGTGTCACCAAAGCGGAAAACCCTGAAAGTCAGAAATTTGATTTCGAAGGTTGACATGGCAATGTCGTATCAGACGACAAATCATTACAGTGAAGGAATAATTCGCTTATATAACACTCTTTCGTCAAAAAGGGCAACGATTTTTGACGCACTTTCTAAATTTGGCTACACTAGAGTAGACAAAAGTATTATTACGTTTGTTGCCCACATTGGTAGGACGCAAACGAGCGATATTTATTACAGTGCCTATGCAAACCCCAATCAGACTCTCGGTTTCTGAAGCTGCCAAACTTTTTGGTGTTAGTCCCCGCACCGTACGTCGAGCCCTAGCGGATGGCGACGTTACCTACATCGTTGTTCAAGGTCGATACAAATTGAATTTTGAATCGCTCCTCAAGTGGTCTCAAGAAACCACCACCGTTCGAAACAAGCTCGCCAAGTCCGGTATTGGTCAGTTTGTTGATCGCTGGAAAATCAAAAATCGTCTCTACTCCCCAAACCCCGACTCCCTCAAACCAAAGTCTGACAGTTAGTATGCGACTGGATGATTCCTTGCAGACTATCTTTGCCACCCTCCCAAATCTCAGGCTCGGCAGAATCGTTCGCCCCAGCGTCGCTTCGCGATACGCCGCGAAGCGAGCTTTTTTAAACCACGGGACGCTCCCGGTTTTTGAGTACCCTAAAACCGCAAACGTAGACTTCTTTAAAATACGGCAAACCCTTACCGTCGCAAGACAGTCCCTTGCCGCCGACAACTCCCCCGCCCCGCTCAAGCAACTCTACGAGTACAAACTAAACGAATACGCAACAAGACTCGATCTCGTTGAGGCAATCACCCAAAGTGACGATGCACGTGTTACCGCACTCAGCTATAAGCTCTACGGGCAACCAAATTTTTCATCTGAAGATTTTGAACGTGAGTTTGAAAAACGCTGCTTGGACCTCAAACACGAACGTGTCCATCATCACGCCAAACGCATCGACGCTAAAACCTTTGCAACCCAAGTCCATGAGGCTCTTGAGCGGCTACGTATCGAAAATGTAGAAATCAGACTTTCAACACGTACGCGAGTACTCTGCCAACGCAATCCTCACTCCGGTAAACTCTTCATCCGCATTCCCAAAAAACTCTCGATTAGTCGGAATCGCGCCAAGCGACTCATTGCTCATGAGATCGAAATCCACGCCCTGCGTCGGCAGAACGGCGCGCAGAGTCAATTGCATATTTTAGAACACGGCACTGCTGGTTACGTAAAAACTGAAGAAGGCCTTGCACTCTATCATCAGGCCAAACGCGTGCCATCAAGTCACCACCTGCCTGGCTTTTGGGATTCATGGACCATTGCACTCATGCAACGTTTAGGATTTGCCCAGGCCTATCAGCGCGTGTTTGACGCCAAAAAAACGTTACTCGATCTCGCTCATACCAAAAATGCTGCTCACCTCGCCCAAGAAAAAGCCTGGGATCTTTGCGTTCGTGCTTGCCGCGGTATCACGCACCCCGGCAAACCTGGGCTCGTGTATGCCAAAGACAGTATCTATCGAGCAGGTTACCTCGCTGTCCACAAAGCAATGATGCAAACTGATGCTGATAAGCTCTTCAAAACGCTCCATCAAGGTAAAATTGGGCTCGAAGACATTCAACGAATTGCCAGCCTCAACCTCAACCCCCAACTATCCCTTCATCAATCCATCACCTCTGCATATGCAAGCAAAGAATAAAACCGTAGCCACGAAAACAAATGTAAAAACATTTCTTGAAACATTTCCAGCCGCGGATCAAAAAAGCATTCAAGATGTCATCACCATCTTTGAAGCAACAACGAAAAAGCCCTGTGTGCTCTGGGGCAAGATCTTTGGTTTTGGTCAGTATCACTACACATATGAATCAGGTCGTGAAGGTGACTTTCTAGCCACTGGCTTTGCTGCCCGCAAAAACAACTTCACGTTCTACATCATGCACGGAGAAGATGGTTATGCAGAACTTCTTCAAAAACTCGGTAAGCACAGCGTAAAAGGATCCTGCATTCACGTAAAATCAATGACCGACATCAACCCCACTGTCCTCAAAAAAATCATCACTCTCGGCCTCAAAGACCTCAAGAAAAAATGGCCTGTCACTTAAACAAAATACCCTCAGCCAAAGCCGAGGGTATTTTGTTCTCAGAAATTTTAGCGAAGAGCAAGTAAGCCTTCTGGAGCTACGGTGTGCTTACGATAAACCGCAAGCACCTCAGTGGCGATATCGTCCCAGTTGAAGGAATCCTCAACATAGGTACGAGCCACGTGGCCAAGTCCAGCAGCTTGCATTGGATCCTCCGCAAGCTCGATGATCTTCTGAGCCAAGTCAGCAACATCACCGGTCGTGAAAGACACGCCGTAATCGCCGACGACTTCAAGGTTTTCAGGAATGTCAGAAGCAATCACCGCCTTACCGTAACTCATGGCTTCAAGCACAGCGATTGGCAAACCTTCGCTCGTTGACGGGTGCACCGCAAAGCGAGCGCCAGCGAACAATGCTTCCAGGGTCTCGCCAGCCTGATAACCAGTCATGACAATGGAGCGGTCAGTAGCAGCTAAGGCTTCAAGCTGACGCACATAGTCATCCGTAAAGGCTGAACCACCAACAACAGCAAGCTTGAGCGTACGGAATAATTCAGGCTTCTGCGCACGAGCCAACTTCCAAGCCTCCATGAGTGTATGCGCGCTCTTGTGCGGCACAAGACGTGACACCATGACTACATAATTGAAGGGCTCAAGACCAAACGGCTCAAGCAAAATTGGATCAGTAGCCACACGGCGTGGCGTAATACCGTTTGGAATGTATACCGCCGAACCGCCGTATTCGGACTTTGCGTAATCTACAATCGTCTTGCTGACCGCGATAGTCGTATGAGCAAAGGTGAGTGAAAAACGCTCACCAAGCTTCAACATGAAGCGAGCAAAGGCATTCCACTTCTCATGATTACGGTCCACCGAATGGAATGTGATAATAACCGTAGCACGCGGAGCAACCATACGCGGAATCCAGGCAAGCAAAGCCGGACCAACACCATGGAAGTGATACACGTCAGGACGCGTCACAAACACAGCGTGAATGATCGCCAAAAACGTATGCGTAATCGCGTCCGTGCACTTAAAGTGCAAACTTGGCAAGCGCACCACGCGGACACCGTTAAACGTGGTCTCACCTGAAGCGGTGTACCAATTACGTGCATAAGCTGTTACCAAGTGGCCGGCGCGCACTAAACGCGTCGACAATTCAGTCACGTGGGTTTCCACGCCACCAAACTTGCCTGGCAAGCCCTTTTGTCCAATCATGGCAATTTTCATAACTGAATATTATACCAAAAAATGGCCATTTTGTCAATAAAAATGGCCAAAATAAGACAAAAAAGCCCTGTGATTTCCTACCCTTTACCTGTGGATAACTTGGCTAGTATAAATCTCCAACAATCGATCTAAGTGCTTTTTGGGATCAGCCTGCGCCTTCGCGTACCGAAAAGCGCCCTCCCCCATGCGCTCCAAATCCTTAGGGTGCTTAAACGCAGCCTTTAATTTCGTGGTGAGATCCTGAATGTCTCCGGCTGTAAATACCACACCATTTACCCCATCTTTGATCTTTTCCGGAAGTCCGCCAGCATTGCTCACCATGACAGGCGTACCGCAGGCCATAGCCTCAATAGCCACCAAACCATACGGCTCTGGCCAGCGCGAAGGCACAACCACAAGTTGCGCATCCGCCATCTGCTGCCACAACGCGTCACCCGGAAGAAACCCAAGGTATTGCACATTCTCAAGATGCCGCACCTCTTCACGCACTTCATCTTCCTTTGGCCCCGTACCGGCAATCAAAAAGTCGATTTTTGGAAAAGCGTGCGCTGCCTTCAGTACCAAATCAATTCCCTTGTAGTCCTCAAGTCTCCCCGCATACAAGACTCCAGAACGCAGACCACGCGGCATTGGAAGTTCAATTCCGGGTAATAAATTTCCAGAAAATAACGACAGGATCTGAATTTTATTTTTTGGATAACCAGTCGCAATCAAGGCCTCGGCTACAAAGTTTGATGACGGTAAATACGTATCAATCGCGCGATCATAGAGACGAAGTGCTCGCTGCAATCGATACACACCCTCAAGCAAAAAAGTCGCCAGAAATGAACCCTTGATAAATCTGGTACGTGCAACCTTGAGCCAATTCAACTGCGCCGCATTCATAGCCTGCGTACCGTCCCACAAACCATAGTTTGCGCTTACCAAAGCATAATCATGCACCGTCATGACAACTGGTATGCCGGCCTGTTTACATGGCCTGAGTACCGACGGCGAAAGATGCGTATATGCATTATGGAGGTGAACCATATCAGGCTTGAAGGCAGCCAAAAGTTTACGCATCTTTTGCTCAGCTTCTCTGCACCAAAAAGCCCGTATCAGTTGACGAACGCCATCAAGCCCAAAACCCACTCGACTCGTATCAAGTGAGGAAACGAAATACTTATCCCACGCACTCGGTGCGTTCCTCGGGTCATGCAACGCAAAAG
>JAUPWK010000024.1 GCA_030916555.1 Patescibacteria group bacterium
TGACTTTATGCGTGCGAATTGTAGTCTCGGTCCAATATGAAGAACGCTGGCCCAAAAACCCAAGACTCTCAATTACCGAAACCGCGCCCATCCCAATCACAAATCCCGCCATCCACAAAAACGCGGCCCAGGTAATCATCGACATATTAATCTGCCTTTGGCTTTACAAGCCCAATCACGCGCCGCAAAACAAGCGTCAAAACAACGACAACCACGGTCATGAGCAACGCATATAAAAACTGCGCTGCAATACTTGAAGCCTCTGCCGGAAAGAAGTGTGTAATCGCAGCTTTGACGGCATCGTTCCAAGCCAAACCCGCTACCACACTTAAAGCAGCGGTAACGTAACTCATGGTCTGGTCAGCCAATGCCGCTCTGACCTCTTTACTTTGCGCGTGCACTTTTTCAATTACTTTTGTCATACGCCGTGTCGACTATGAACTGAGCGAGCATGTTTATCTGAAGCTAAATTACGTTCCATCTGTGCAAGTTCATCACCATGAGTAAGCAAATGCCCGAGCGCTCGCAACCGACGATAAATATGATGCCCCACCAAATAATGTGCGGTAATCATAGCAATGAGAAGTGCGAGCAGGGCACTCAAAACAATAAACAAGTAATCCTGTGCCATGGCACGTGCCCAAGCAAACGCACTCACGTAGAGCGTTGCCCTCAAATCAACAGATTCATCGCGTACATTTCCGGAAGCATCAACTGCCCGCACCACAACTCGATATTTATGCGTTGGGTCGGCAGTAAATTGGAATGGACTCTCTGCCTGGACAAATACAGGAGAAAGATCCGGTGACTCCGTCTTATCGATAATTCCAACTTCGTAATGATCAATTCCTGAGAGTGAATCGGTCGTAAAGAAACTCACCAAGCGCCGTTCCGTGTCATCTCCCTGCACAACGTCGACCGTAGGCTTGAAAGCTGCTGGCAATAATGAATCGATGCGGAGCAGGAAATGCGTCGTCGGTCCCCACACGCCCTGCTTACTGGCCCGAATATGGAAGTAGTGAAGTCCGTCAGTCAGGCCTTCAAAATTCGCAACCGTACCCGTACCTTCTGAAATCTCGTCAGGGATACTTGAAGGCTCAGTATTTAAACTAAAGCTAAAACCGTCCACGGCCGGATCTTGGTCCCAACCAATGACTGTATTTCTTTCCTTATACCAATTCGTTTCAAACGGATGCGTGGGAGAGAAAACACGAGCACCAGCCGGAGGCTTAGGCGTAATAGTGTACGTTGCCCGGCCAAAAGACGCCTGCGCGGCAGTTCCCAATCCGTCATTCGCTAGAATTTGCGAATTTGATTGTAAGGTAATTTCTCCCTTGCCGCTTGAAAGCGCCCGGAACGTCATGGTGGTAATCAAGCCACTTTCCGTAACTACGCCATTTGGAATCAAGCCAACCAAATGAGCTGTACCCTCAGTGTTTGAATATGTAGGCGGTTGGAGCCAAAGCTGAATCAACGATTGTCCAGCTGAAGGCGTCACGATCTCCATGAGATCCTGAGGGTACTTTACATTTAACTCCATGGTACTCATGCTTTGACCCTTTGTATCCAAATACAGCGATACCTGAAAGGTCGAACCCTCAATCACTGACTGTGTAGACGGAGAAAAAAACAGGTTCACTTGCGGAGCAGACGTTTCCGCCTGCACAAAGGCAGGCGACCACAAAAACAGGCTCAAACTAAGCAAGCAGACATACGCTAAAATTCGTAGCCTCAAGATACGCATGTTGCCTCCAGTATAACATTATCTCCCCTGCTATTTCCCTAGTCTCAACAGCTCATCCGCCTGAGCCTTTGTGATTGGCATAACCGATAATCGTGTGTGGCGTACAAGCGGCATGTGTTTCAAAATTGCGTTCACCTTAATAACATCCAAACTCACCGATGAACCCAAACTCACCTCTGCGGCCAAGTCTACTGCCGTCCAGGCGGCATCTTTAGGATCAGGGTGAGGTGCAGAAATTACTTTAGCAACTCCAACAACTGCCTTATCGGTTTGTGAATGATAAATGAAGGCAACATCACCAGGCTGCATAGCCCGAAGGTTGATTCGCGCCTGGTAATTCCGAATACCATCCCACACCGTCGTCCTATCTCGGACCAAGTGTTCCCAGGAATACACATCTGGATCAGATTTCAGAAGCCAATACTGCATACCGCCAAGTTATAGACGTTTTAACAAAAATCTGCTAATCTTACCTAGCTTTCAGGAGGCGATTTCGTGATCACAGACAACGATGAGCTCAAAAGGATCTATCGCGTAGCCGTTCAGCATGGCAATTTAGTCCTGCTCACGGACCTGTACATGCGCTGCGCGAAAGGCCGACTCAGGCCAGCTGACATCGACCCCGGACTGACACTCGATGATTTGCAGCGCCATGCGCAGCAGCATCGAATCACTTACGTTCGAGGGCTCCTCACGACCATCAACGACCTCCAGAACGGTCGCACCACCCGGCATAAGATCGAGCAGATGGTCTCCGATCTCGAAGAAGTAGGGGCCGATCCCGCGCAAGCCGGACTGGACCCTGCCACGCTCCAGACCCTCCGCTATCGGGCCTACGACACCCACGCTCGCTAGCCGGTCGCGCGGTCAAACACGCGCCTCAGCACCCGCCAATCGGGTGCTTCTTTTATCCAAACAATTTCTTCCACCATCTCTTCATATTTTGTCCCATCAGCTTCTCCGGCACTGAATCAAGGTTAGTTTCCGAAGTATCGCTCTTTGCTTGTTTATACGCAGCCCTGACCCAACTTTCAATCCGACGCATTTCATTCTCAACCACCGCTCCGTCATACTCTCCGGAATGTTTGGTTTCAGAACCGTAAGAAGGCTTCTTTTGATCAAGGTGTAAATTGAAGGTCACTGTCTCCGCGCTCTGTTCAACGTAAAGGTGAAAGCGGGGATAAAACTCACTCGTCAGACGCACCACAAAGCTCTCCTCCCCACTCAAAGGGTCTTTAAAATAGGAATATCCTGCCTTTCTTAAGACATCGAGGGTATTTGGGAAGCCAGCCAATGGATAAGTTTTTTTCATAAAAAAGGCGAATATTTAGGCTTGCATCAATTATACTTTTACGATATTCTTTTGCGGCGTAAAGTCAATGCCGAGCGCCGATTGCGAGCCAGTGGCCGACCTCGAACGGAAGTGAGAGGGAGGCCAAAGCGAGCGGCGGCCTGACGACAGCGAGGACGATCCCGAGGTTCCCGAGGGGAGTCCGAGAAAAGTCAGGCCGGCAAGCGAGCACCGGGCTGTAGCGCAGTTGGTAGCGCGCGTCGTTCGGGACGACGAGGTCGTGGGTTCGAGCCCCGCCAGCCCGACCAGGCATAGTACAAAGGGCTAGAGCAGACCAAACTTGAATAGGTTTCCAATACGGAAGGATCGCATAGTGGCCTAGTGCGCACGCTTGGAAAGCGTGTATACCGAAAGGTATCGAGAGTTCGAATCTCTCTCCTTCCGCCAGAATTTTTATACTCAGTAATCACGAGCCTGTGGCCGACCTCGAACGGAAGTGAGAGGAAGGCCAAAGCGAGCGGCGTCCTGACGACAGCGAGGACGATCCCGAGGTTCCCGAGGGGAGTCCGAGAGAAGTCAGGTCGGCAAGCGAGCATCGGGCTATGGCGCAGTGGTAGCGCGCTTGCATGGGGTGCAAGAGGCCGTGGGTTCAAGTCCCGCTAGCCCGACCAAAAACCTTACCCTCGTGGTGAGGTTTTTTTATTTTGTTCCAAAATAAAACACCCGATACGTATCGGGTGTTTTCGCACTCAATGCCCCGTGTTTACTTCGCGAGCTCAGCATCAACAATACCCTTCAGCGTAGCGTATGGCACAGCGCCAGAGACTAACTGACCATTGATGAAGGTAGCCGGAGTACCGCTTACGCCAGCCGTTGAACCGGAAGCCTGATCAGCATCAACAACACTCTGGTACTTGGCAGATGAGACGCAATCATTGAACTTGGTCATATTGAGCCCAAGATCCTTGGCGGTCTTCTGTACAAAAGCATTGGCCGTAGCGGTATCACCTTCCAAATTCGCAGTCTGTCCAACGAACATAGCGTCAGCAAACTCCCAGAACTTGCCTTGCTCATCAGCACATTCGCTAGCTAAAGCCGTTGGCTCAGCATTCGGGTGGAATGAGAGTGGGAAATGACGGTAGACCCAGGCAATCTGGTCTCCGTACTCGTCTTCAAGTTGCTGCAAGGTTGGGTGGTGACGCGAACAGAAAGGACACTGGAAATCCGAATATTCAATGACCACTACCTTCGCTTTCTTCAAGTCGCCGCGTACGTGATCATCTTTAGTGGCAGCGGCCAACTGACCCGCTGGCTGCGTCGTACCAGTGTCAGCAGATGGATTTGTTACAGCTACCTTTGCTGCACCATTATTCCCTGTGCTTGGCGCTGCAATCGCAATTCCAGCAAAATTGTTTAAGACCAAGGTAAGAGCGATTCCGGAAACCAAACCAAAAACGAAAAGCATTTTTGGGTTGCCGTCAAAAAACCCTCGCGGAGCTTGTGGCTGTTCATTCATAGACGATATTAGCTCAAGCATTCGGAAACTCGAATGCTTTACCTTCAAAGTGTACTAGTTTATGGTTTTTTTAGCCCCTTCCTTATCCACACAGCTAAGCCGACACCAAAAAGTATCAAACCCAAGCTCAGATACTGCGCTGGGGTCAATCCAAAATACTGAGCGTCATTTATTCTCAAGAAATCGAAAAAGAATCGAACTAATCCATACCACAGACAAAACACCGCTGCGTACGTACCTACCCGACGCGGCTTTCGTGCGAGCCAAACAAAAAGAACTGCCAAAAACCCGGCCGCTAAGGATTCATATAAGCCAAGATCATGCCGCACAACTCCATCAGGATATTTGGTACCAAGAATGAAATGCGTCGCCGTGCCAGGATGATCATGAATCAAAAAGCAACCAATGCGCCCAATCCAAATACCAAAGGGCATGCCAAAGAGTAAGAAATCAGCATGGGTCAAAACATTGACCTTCCGATATCGCAAA